>CAYQRJ010000005.1:4787-26590 GCA_964419855.1 uncultured Crocinitomix sp. | reverse complement strand
GGGTAAATTAATTGTTTAGCAAAATTATCAATTGGAAATTTTTCGTCATTTTCAAACCCCAATTCAATATTGCCATCTTCTGATGGGATATAATTTGTTCCAAAAATATAATCCCACAAACTGAGGCTAATACCAAAGTTAACTCCGCTTTTTCTGTCACTTGGTAAAGATTTTACGTGATGCCACAAGTGCATAACTGAGTTATTAAATACATACTTTAAAGGTCCCCAAGTAATTTTAACGTTGGCGTGATTAAGATGTCCAATGGCAATAGAAACAAAATGAATAATAAATGCATCATTAGGTTCGCCACCAACAATTAATAAAACTACCAAGGTTTTTAAAGGTTTATAAAAAATATTTTCCATCCAATGATAACGTAAGTGAGCAGCAAACCCCATTTCTTTTACTGAGTGATGGACTTTGTGGAAATTCCACAAAAATTGATATTTATGTAATAAAAAATGAGTAAACCATTGTACAAAATCATTTAAAATAAAGAAAATAACTAAGGCTAGCCAATGAGGAAGTTTGTTTAGGTTTAATATTGCTAATTGACTCATATCAAAAGGGATGTTAGCCTCAATTAATTTGTAAAAAGCACTTATTATTGAAGCGAATATAAAAAAATTGAAGTACATATAAAAAGCATCTAGCCAAAAATTTCGCCTAATGATTTTTTGATTTTTTCGCCAAGGGAAAGCTATTTCTAATCCCCAAACAACAACAGATAAAAGGGTTAGAAACCAAAAATAATTGTCGTGCCAATTCACTTGAAAAGTGATTTGTTTCCAAACCCAATTAAACCCTCCTTGTATTTCAGTTATTATATCTACCATTCTTTTTTTTATTCAAAAGTAAGGTTATTAAATTAATAAAACTGTAATCAACATTACATCTTGTTAGTTTTTTGACTGCACTTTAGTTAACCAATTTAAAATATGCTGTTTTTTAGAAACGTCAAATGCTTTGGATTTTGGTAAAATGGTAGTTGCAAATTCTAAAATGGTGTTTTCATCATTGCATTTTAAATCATCAAGAACTTCAATTTCATTCTCATCTAATTGAAAAAATGCACCACCTGTGGTTTTAACTATACGATTATTTTCAATTTCAAAAATTAAGGAGTCGGCTGTAATAACCTCTTTGGGCTCGTTTGTACCGTAAATATGTAAAGTTAAATAAGGCGTGTCAGTTTGATTGCCCATTTGATGTATAAACTCATTGGTAACTAAAACAATGTCGTTGGGTTTAAAACTTTGTTTTTCTATTAATTTAATGTGATTGTTTTGATATTTATAAACATAATGAGAAGCGTTTCCAAAAACTTGAACAGCACCCCATTGTGTGTATCCGTGGTTATGAACAGCTGAAAAATCGTTTGGCATCCAGCTCATTACCATCATTTCAAAATGATTTTCAGCATACACTAGTTTTCTACCATAACCATCTTTTTTGGGGTGATTAAAATCTGCCCAAGGTTCTAGGTCTTTTGGTGTTAGTTTTAAATCAATTAAAAATTGCTTTAGCTCATTGGGGTTGATGTTTTTTTTAAAAGTAGATAAAAAATCTTTAAGTTGATTAATTTTTGAAGTCATCACATTTTATTTTTTTGCAAAAATAAACTAAAAATAGAGTATATAATGGTGTTAAATATCACATTAAACTCTTTTTATCTTGTTAAAACAATGTAATCTTGAAGTACTGTATTTAAAAATTGAAGTTTTTTCTTTGGTGTTTCCGATATATTTAATTCTTTAACAATGATGTTGGTTAAATTTATAATTAAATCTTTATGAGCTTTGTTTGGGTATTTTTTAACTCTAGATATAGCGTTTTTTACTAAAATCATATCTTCATCTGTAAATTTTGTAACAGCCAAATAAGTGGGTTGATATTCTGCTTTATTTTTTATTTTCAGGATGTCTTTAATAGAATATTTTTGGGAAGGATTGGTTTTAATAACAGTGGTTTGAGCGAGCAAATCTCCTAGACGCTGCCCTTTTTCAGTAGTTGAAATAAACAATGCTCCAATTCCTCCAGATGAAAACCAAAAATCAATAATTTTAAACGACCAACGCATAGCACAATCATTCAAATCAACGTTTTCTCCGTTAAGTTTTACAGCTCTTATTCCCATTGCCATTTTACCAACGGTTTGTCCTTTAAAAAAGAACTCCATAAATAAAGAATAGGTAATAAAAGGTAAAGCGACTAAAATGTAATAGATAAAATAAAATACAGACTGATCATTAAAAGAAAAAAATGCTTTGGCAATAAATAATCCCATAAATAAAGTGTATATCATTAGCACCATCAAATCAATAAATAGCGCTAAACCCCTATTCATTACAGTAGCAGTTTCGTACTGAATGCTGATGTTATTTGCCGTTAAAATTTCTACTGTTTTCAATTATTTTTTTGTTTTTGTGGCATAAACTTACAAAATTTCATTCAATTTACTAAAACTTTATATATTTTTACCACGAAATTAAAACTAAACTTAAAATTTAATATGAAATCAGCAGCAGCCAATAAAGAAATTGAAAAATTAATTACATCCCTTGAAAAAGGATTTGATGCAGAAAAAACAATTAAAGCATTAACTGAAATTAGAGAATATGCTTTAAAAGAAACTGACCCTTTATTAGCAAAAGTCTGTAGATTATCTTACGAATACATTAAAGAAAATGATTGTTTTGATTATACTGTTGAAAAAACAGAAGATGAAGAAGGAGAAGATGTTTTAATGGAGCCAGGGACAGATTCAGAAAATTTAACCTATTTATTGGAGTTAATTAAACGCTCGGATAATGAATTAAATCGTGAAGAAATTAAAGAAATGCGTACTTGGTTAAAAAATGAATTGTATTAATTGAAGCTATAAATCAAAAAAAATGTCTAATCCTTGTTTTAACTAGCAAGGATTTTTTTATTGAAATATAAAAATTCTTTTATTGTTAGGGTGTTTTAAAAAAAAAGCATTATAACTACTTTGGTTTACAATTTGAAAGCTTATTGGTAATACATTTCCTAAATTAATTTGTTTTTTATAGTTTTTATTTTGAGTTTCTAAACTTTTGTTTATTTTTTCAATGATAAGTGCTAATTTTTTATTAAAACTTATAATGGTTAAACCATTCCCTTTTTTGTTTAAAGTAAAATAAAATGTTGAAAAATCAATGATGTCAGAATCATCTAATGCTTGTTGAATTTCTTTTTCAGTAATAACACACCAACCTAAGCTAATTTCGGGTAAGCTTCTAGAATGAAAAGCAATTTTTGGAGTGTTTTTATAAAACCCTGTACAAATGATTTTGTCATAAACTTGATACCTTGTTAACCCCATTGAGTTGGTTATAACTATATCATAAGTACGATTCGGTTTAATCTCCCAAGGCCATAAATAGATATTTTTAGTAGAATCATAGAATTCTATTAAATGGTTGTAAATGTTTAAAGGACCACCTATTTCATTTATCAAAGGAATATTAAAAATATCTTCAGATGAGTTGTAAATTTGATCAATTAATTTAACATTTTTAAAGTCATAAGAAGAGGTTAGTTCATTCATTTGTGTGTTGCATACTTTGCCTGATTTCCATAAACAAACAAAAGTTAAACTTGGCCAAATGTCTTTTATTGAAACCAAAGGTTTTTCAAGTATTTTTAAAATATAGTTGATACGTTTTTGTGAAGTTGAAATGATATATTTTTTAGGATACTCTTTGTTAAGGATTATTTGTCTTATTTCAAGTCTATTAAAATTAATTTGATTTAAAAAGTGTGTAAGTCTTGAAGGAATAGAGGTTGTAATGCCAGAACAATCAGAAAGTAAGGCTATGACGATATGCCAATGATTAAAATCATTAACATTTTTATAAAGTGCTTTAGAAAAAATAAATTGTTTTTTTAACCATTTAGGAGTTTGACTTTGAAAATAATATCCAATTTGTCCTATTTTACGTTTTGGGTGAAGCACGTCAACCTCACCAGGTAACACAAAAATTAATTCAGGTTGGCCAGTCCATATATTAAATTTTTTAATAAGTAAAGATGCTCTTATTTTTTGAAATGGCTTAGATGTTTTTTTTACGGATTTTGATATGGGAAATAATTTTGGAGTTCCAGAAGAGCCAGTTGAAGTTGCCCAAAATTTAATTTTTTCTCCGTTTAATGGGTTAAAACCTATATTTAATGATTCTTTAAATGTTGATTGATAATTACTATAATTGGTGAGGGGTAATTGTCTTAATTCGTTGATGTTTTTTATTTTTAAAACATTAGATTGTTTACTGTGTTTTTGAATGAATTTAAGATTTTGTTCAAATATTTTTTGCGGAACTTCACAATCTTGATTCCATTTTTTCAGAATGAAATCAGCCCAATATTTGAGTGCTATTTGTTTTATTTTATTCATTTTTTATAGACAAAAATGCTTTTTCCAAATCATTAATTAAATCGTTAGGATTTTCCATTCCAAAACTTAAACGTAAGGTATTTTTTCCAAGCCCCATATCCTCTTTTTCGCATTCATCCATGGAGGCGTGACTGCCTGAGAATGGTTGTGCTATCATTGAAGTGACGCACGCCATTCCAGTTCCCGTACTAAATAAAGTTAGTTGTTGACAAAACAATTTGTAATTATCAATGATGTTATCTTTAACGTCAATAAAAACAAGAGTGGCGTAATTGCTTAATTGTTCACCGTCAATTTTAGGATAATATACTTTAACGACTTCAGTTTTAGTGTTAAGATATTCTACAATTTTTTGAGTAGTTAATTGGTGTTGTTTTAATCTAATTTCTAAAGTATGTAAGCTTCTGCGTAATAACCAAGCACTGTGAGGGTCTAAGTTTGCTCCAGAATAAAAACGTCTTTCTCTTAAATTATTAGCAATTGACGTTTTATTAGATAGTATTATCCCTCCCATCACATCACTATGTCCCGATAAATACTTTGTAGCAGAATGTAAAGAGATGTCAGCTCCCAAGCTACAAGGTGATTGAAAAATAGGAGTTGCCCAAGTATTATCCACAACAATTAAACAGTTTGGGTTAATGGATTTGTAGTGATTGGATACTTCTAAAATATTAATTGTTTTTAAAAATGGATTGGTTGGTGTTTCAAAAAAAACTAAATCTACTTTTTGAGAATTGGATTGATATGTGTTTTCGGATAAATCGTTAATGATTAAGTTAATTTGATATTGTTCCGCATACCATTTAAAAAGTTTAAAAGTGCATCCGTAAACCAATTTATTGATAAGGATAGTTTGTTTTGGCTTTACCAAAGATAAAACGGTAGATATAGCTGACATGCCTGTAGGTGTTGCTAAGGCGTATTCTGTTCCTTCTAACAATTTAACAGCATTTTCAAATTCATCAACATTGGGGTTGTTTTTACGAGAATAAAAATAGTCTGACTCAGATTCAAAAGCTGAGTTTTGATAAATTGGTGTTGCAGCAGGGTAGTCGTTTTTTACATCTGCTCTATAGTGAATTGATTTTGTAATTTTATTCATTAGTTTAAATATTTATAAGATGATTTTGATTCGTTTTTTACTGGAAAGTGAGCCCTGTCCAATACAGGTAAAAAGTCAATATGGTTTGTAGTGTTTGAACTAATTTCAACCGTTAATTCTTCTACAAAACTTTTAGAAACAATTAAACGTTCCAATCCTTCACTTATATCCATAAATTCAACAATGTTACCAGGTTGTCTAGTTAATTTTAAACAGGTGTCCTTATGAGATTCATTCACACTAATATGAATACTATTTATCTCATCATTCCAATTAAACAAATGAGTTTGCTTAATTTTAAAGCCCTCATAGTTACTTTTTTTATTTGTTTCGATTTTAGGATTAATAATGGGAGATTTTTCATTACAATTAGAGCAATTTCCATTAGCTTTTAATCCTACTACTTTAACTGATAACCCAAAACGTTGTACCAATGTTTGGTTGCAATTTTTACAATTAGTATTGCTTACATCATCTGCATAAATATTTCCTAAATAACAATATTCTATACCACAATCTAAAACAATTTGTCTTAATTTTAATAAGGTTTCAATAGATGTTCTTGGTTTTGTATATCTAAAAGCAGGATGATATCCCACCAAATGCAAAGGTGTTTTTTTTCCAATATTTTCTATGATCCAATTGGCTGTTTTTTTTGCGTCAATGCCATTGTCATTCATATCTGTAACAATTAACTGACTTATCTCTAAGTGGCAATTTGATTTAGAAATTTGTTTGATTCTTTCAAGTATTGGTTCTAATCTGCCTTTTGTGTATTTTTTATACATTTCGGGGTGCATTCCTTTTAAAGAAATGCTAAAAATATCAATCACTTTAATTAATTCTGCTAATGGTTTTTCTTCAATGTACAAGGCAGATTTATAAAGAGTTTTAATACCGTGTTTTTTGGCTAGTTTAGAGGTGTCAACTACAAATTCTTGCCAAACTACAGGGTCGTTATATGTCCAAGAAATAATTTTCACATTGTTTTTTAATGCTAAATCTATGACCTTTTGGGGGGTATAAACAACTACATTTTTGTCGTTTAAATGTTTAACCTGTGAGGTTTGCCAATTTTGACAATAAGCACACGCCATCATACAGCCAACATTACCCATACTTAAAATTTTTGCACCTGGCTGGTAATGGTTTACGGCTTCTGTTTCAATACACTCAATTGTAGCAGGAACAGATACACCATAATTGTAAGTGTGTAATTCATTATTTACATTTCCCCTTACTAAACAAAATCCTTTTTGATTTTGTTTTAAGTTGCAATGTCTGGGACATAATTCACACTCTACTTTTTGACCATCTGAATGCCAATAATTAGCTTTTATAGAATTGTTTCTCCAACTATTATTTTCTTTTTTCATAAGTGCTTTTTTTAAAAGGTAAAAGGTTTAACGTTATAATTTTATCTAAAATAAATTGATTAATTTTAAGATTTTTAGTAGGGGTAATCCATTCAATACGTTTTAAATTTCTATTAAGTTCATCAATTGGATTAATAGTTGTGTTTTGTTGACGCTCAACATATAAACGCTCAATGTTTTTATTTATAATAGCTTTTGTATTCGAACGACATTTATTAATAAATCTTAAGGCCTCCCAAGGTTCTAAAGCAATTAAAACATCAACTTTACCATAAGGTATTTGACTAGAAATGATTTGACTGGCATTACTAACCAGTCTTAATTCAGAATAAACGGTTCCCATTTTTTGAGCCCCTCCTTTAAATGTTGCCCCTACGCAATAATATCCATTGGTTTTAGATAACTTTCTAATTTGATTTGACAACCATACTACACCTTGCCCCCCAGTACCAATTACTAATACGTTTATAATTTCAGTTTTCATTTTACATATTTTTTATAGTAATAGCACCCGTTGGACAAATTTCATAACACACACCACAACGAACACATCTATTCAAATCAATTTTTAGTTCTTTGTCTTTTAAAGAGTCATTTAAATTAATAATTGCTGGACAACCTAACTCTGTATAGCAAATAGTGCAGTCTTTACATTGTTTAGAATTAATTTCAGGGTAAATTACATTTCTACGGCTTTCAATATATGCATTACCAGCAATTACACATTCACCTTTAACCCAAAACACCTTAACTCCAGAGGTGTTAATTTCTTCTTTTAATTTTAAAGTAAAAGCTCTAGGCTTATAAGGCGAAACTTCTATAACTTTATCAACACCCATTGATAATAAAAAGGTTTTAAAATCAAATTCATTGGTAGTTGGTGAGTTTTGATGACCTGTCATTGCAATACTACTGTTGTCAAAAATTAAATGAATTAAGTTTATTTTATTTTGAATGGCACTTAAAAGAGATAAAGCTCCTGCGTGAAAAAAGCTACCATCTCCTCCAGTTGATATTACCGTTTGATTTATGTCTAATTGAGCCATCCCTTGAGCTATTCCTATGCCTGCATTCATACAAAGTAACCAATCGGCTTTAAATGGCGCTAAAGATGAGCAACCAATATCTCCCCCAATAATTCCATTAAAATCTTTTAATGCCTCATTAATAACAAAAAAAGAACTTCTGTGTGGACACCCTTCACAAAATGTACCTATCCTTTCAGGTATATTGATAGAGTTGAGGGGCTGGTTTGATTTTTTTTCAATTTTAAATTTATCTAAAAAAAAATCTTCTACTTGCTCATAAGTAATCTCACCATATTTTGGAAATATAGATTTCCCTTGAATAGTACATTTTAAATCATTAAAAAAAATCATTTTTATTTGATTTTCAAGAAAGCCATCTTGATCTTCTATAAATATAAGTTCAACTTTATTATTAATAAAATCTAAAACAGTTTTAGAATGTAGAGGATATACCAAATCAAAATTGATTAAGTGTATTTTATGGCCTAAATCATAATTATTAATAACTTCTTCAACAATGTTATATGAAAGTCCACGGGTAATGATTCCTATTTTTGAATGGTTATTATTTAATGTCTTAACTTGGTTCTCATTTTGGCTAATGATTTCAATTTTTTCTAATAATAGTTTATGGTTTTTTACAGCTTTTTCTCCAACATTAATATATTTTAATCGATTTTTTTCAAATTTAAAATTTGTTGAATCATTTTGTAAGCTAACTGAAACGTTTATTGGTGCATAATCATAAGCTAATCTTCCTGGTATAAAAATAATAACAGGAATTTCATATTTACTTGAAATTTCATACGCTTTTTTAGTAAAGTCATAACACTCTTGAATAGAAGTTGGTTCAAATAAAGGAAAATTGAACTGAGGGATAAACCAATGTACATCTTCCTCACCAGTACTTGAATTTGCACCTGGGTCTGTGCCAACAATAACAACCATTGGTCCTTTTACACCAGTATATCCAATATAATTAAAAGGGTCTGCCGCAATATTTAACCCCACATGTTTCATTATAACTAATGATTTTGCACCACAAAAGCTAGCACCTGCAGAGGCTAAAGTTGCTATGTGTTCATTTAATGCATCATTAAATTTTATATTTTTTTTAAACCGTTGATTTAACGATTTTAGATGTTTTTCGACATTATTAACAGGTGAGCCAGGGTAGTGCGACACGTAATTAACACCAGCCGAAATAGATGCCCAAGCTATGGCTTCATTTGCATTGATGATTATGTTTTTAGAATAGCTCATTTTTCATATTGTTTTAGGTTGATTAACCCCGCTATTAAATGAGGAATAAGTATTTCATTTTTCATTTTTGGAGTTAATTCATTATAATCTAAATGAGCATTGTTGTGGTGCTCTAAATGTAATCCATTATTAAAAAATAATAAATTATATATTTTGTTATTGAAAGTAAAAGCAGTAGGTGTATGTTTGATTATTGGTAAATGCTGACCATAATTAGTTATAGAAATAAAAGTCCAACCAAAATAGAATAATAGAGCATACCAAATTACAAAAAAAGGATTGATAAGGAATAATAAAAGGTAAATAGAAAATAGAATTAACAATTCAACTTTTATTAAAGTCATTTCGTTTGGGGCAAAATCCTTTTCTTTTGCCTCTTTCCAAAAAGATTTTGTAGGTGTAATAAAAAGCCACAAAAAACAATACCTAAACCAGTTTTTTGGAACTAATTGGTTGTTTTTAAGCTTCCAAGTTGATGTTATATCATTAATATTATTGTTGTATCTATGATGATTAATGTGTTGAAGTTTGTATATGTTATAAGGAAAGACTAAACATATTGTGTAGAGTAAAGACAACACAAAATTTAAAGCTTTTGACTTTAGATTAAAATGAACAAAATGATGTATAGTAATATGTAAACTAAAATTTAAAAATAAAGCCGAAAGAATTAGTAATGCAAATGACCCCCATAAGTTAATTCTAAAAAGATAAAGAGATAAAATGAAAAAGAATATCTCAATAAGTAAAAAAATATGTATTTTAAATTTTAACATGTCTCTATTAAAAATGTGTCGTCTAATTTTTTGCAATTTAATGCGTTAAGTGTTTCGTGCTCTTTATTTAAAAATAGTTTGGCTGGGTTTACAACACCTTTGGGTAGGTTTTTTGTTTGCAATATTTGTATTAAAGACAAGGCAATACTTAAAGCCGTTGTTTGATACATATCAATATTACTTAAACCAAGTTGTAATTTTGTATCATCTTTAAAAGTGACATCTAAAATAAGTTTACTAAAATGAGCTTTTCTTTCTGTTAATAAAGGACCTCTTTTTTTTCTTTTTTGTAAGCGTAGATATGTCTCTTCTTTTGTTTTAGACATACCGTTCCGTTCTTTAATATAATTTACTTCATTTTTGGGTAGCCACAAAAAACTTTGAGCTTTATTTGGTTGATAGTTCCATTTAAAAAAGGGTATTTCAGGTAAAGGATAATTGACTGTCCTATATGGTTCATTATTGATAAAAGTTTTAAAACAAAGGTCATTTTTACTTATAAGTTGCCATTCACTATTATTAATTTTGTACAAGTCATAGTATTGTGCCAATTTCATTGTAATTCTTGTACCAGGTGATACCAAATGTTTATTAAACCAATAAAAAGTAAAAATATTTTTTACAGGTTTAGTAATGTATTTTTGGGCTAATAAATCAAAAGGTAAGGATTCAAAAGCGCAACCGTGAATAATGGTGGAGTGATTTGATTGGGCAATTAAATGATATTTATCAAAAGATGATTTAATAAAGCTAACTTCTCCCGATAAATCAAGGTAAATTTTACCGCTTTCAGCAATAGTTTTTAAAAAAAAGTTAGATTCTTCATTGTAGGGACCAGCACAATTAACAAATATGTCATATTGTTTAATAAGTTGATGGGTAAAATTTTTATTTTTTATATCGCCAATTAGTAATGGGTGTTTTTTGAGCTCAAATAATTCAATTAATTGATTTATTTTTATTGCATTCCTACCACAAACATCAAAATGGAGGTTTGATTTAATAAGCTCTTTGCAAATTAATTGCCCTGTAAAACCGTATGCGCCAATTATAATTATTTTCATTATTTGTCAAATTTTAAAATAATATGGTTTGGCGGATTAATGTGTTTGTGATTAGGAACTATTCTTCCTGCTGCAATAATATTACCGCCTCCTGTTTTGGAATAATGTCCGTAAGCAATTCCTAGAAAATGCTGATTAGAATCAATAATTCCTTGAGAAGTAGGAATTTTAATGGTATTGGCATCTAATCTAATATCGCAATTAATAATGGCAAAACACGCACTGTTACGACCAAAAACAGATAAATGATAAGGACCGTGAATAACAAATACTTCTTCATAACACAATACACTATTAATGTAATTACTATTGGCAATAAAAGATTTGTTTCTTAAAACAGAATTAATGCAAGTCACATTGTCAGAGATATAACAATCATTACCCAAAACAGATAATCGAACAATGGTATTGGCACCAATTTTAACATTGTCACCAATAACAGATCCTTCAATAATTGCAGAAGGATGAATTTGACAATTTTTTCCAATTTTATTCATTCTTTTTAGTCCAATGTAAAACCATTTACTGCTTGGGTTTCCAAACTTATTTTTTATGAATTTAGGGATTATTTTTTGTTGGTTATAAGTTCGTCCTAAATTAACTGCCAAATTAAGATAAAGTAAATGAAAAGGAGAGATAATGTGCCCAGCAATGGTATCGGTTTGATGCATTGAGTAATAATTACCTTTAATCATTTGAGTGGGCAAAATATTGTAATGCTTAAAATAAGATTGTTCTATAGGGGTTAATTCAATTCTGTCATTGTCTATTTTGTAATAAAAAGAGAAAATATGATACGTGTTTGAATCGTTTTTGTGTGGTAAAACATACCTTTCGTTTAAATCATTTTTTTTGACACAAAACTGTAAATTACAAGTTGATTTTTTTGCAGATTCAATACTTTTTTTAAGGAAAGATAATGTAAAAAAGAAATCATCTGTGAAAATAAAATAAGGTTTTTTGTTTTTTATCTCATCCTCAGATAAAATATCAATAATTTTCCCTCCAATTGATTTAATATAATCATTTTGGCAATCTTTTAATGTAGAGAGTAAAATAGGAACATCCCCAATTTTATCATCAAAAGAAAAAAGGTTTGTATTATGTTTTAACCGGTAAAAAATCATTTTAATTGTCTTTGTTTTCTATTTTGTAAAGTACAATTTTACAAAGTGAATGAACTGTAAATAACTGAACCAATTTATGAACAGTTAAACCTTCTGTCAATTCGTTTTGATCAATTTCGGTCATGTGTTTTTTTAAAACATCTAAACCTTCTTTTGTAATTACACCGTCCACATCAAAAGGAGTCTCTCCCAACTCTTCTTTAGCTTTAAGTTCAATATCACTCACTTTCAAAGTTACATCATACTTACTTTCTAAATCATATAAAATATCAATCATATCAATTGAATCAACTTCTAATTCTTCAAATAATGTACTTTCTAATTTTATGTCTTCTTTTGGTGTTCCAATAGAATCTTCTATAACTTGTACTACTTCTGTAAAAATTTCATTAATTTTATCCATAAATATATTTTTTAATAGGTTCCTCCATCAATTGTTATGCACTCTCCTGTTATGTAAGATGAAGTTTCACTTGATGCTAAAAACAATACTGTTTTAGATATTTCATTTACTTCTCCTACTCTGCAAAGAGAGTTGGTTTTTTTTATTGTATCAGAATGTAGTCCAATAACTCCTCCACTCATTGTTGTTCTAATTATACCAGGTCTAATACAATTAACTCTTATATTTTTTCTTCCTACTTCTTGCGCCAAAGTTCTTGTAAAAGCTTCCAGCCCAGCCTTAGATGATGCGTAAGCAACAATTCCACGTCCTTTTTTAATGGTGGATATAGAAGAAATGTTAATAATAGCGCCTCCTTTTTGCTTAAACATTGGTTTTAATACCAAATGAGATAATAACATTGGGCTTTTTAAATTAATGTCAATCATTTTTTCAATGGTTTTATCATCTATTAAACCAAAAGGATTTTCGTTAACTTGACCAGCACAATTAACTAATATATTAATGGCATTAAACTGATTTAAAATTGTATTGATTGTTTCTTTCATACTGTTGTAATTCATTAAATTACATTTAAATGAGTGTAAATTGGTGGTGTTAATATCTTTGGTGTTAAAATCATCAATTAAATGTTGCATTTTTTCTTGATTTCTAATTAAGCAAATCACAATGGCATTTTCAATTAAAAAATCTTTAACAATCTCTCTGCCAATACCTCCTGTACCACCAGTAATTACAATTATTTTATTATTTAGGTTTAAATCCATTTTAGTTAAATTCATTTTTAATAATTAATACTGTGTTTACACCACCAAACGCAAAGTTGTTTGTTAATGCAATATTTATTGGTTGATTAATATTGTTTAATGGTAAATTCATTTCAGTATCAATGGGTTTTTTTAAATTAATATTTCCTGGTACAAATTGATGTTTCATACATTCTAACATCACACACACTTCCTGAATACCAGCTGCCCCAATAGCGTGCCCGTGTCTAGATTTTGTTGAAGAAATGGGGATGTCATTTGCTACATCTCCCAAAACTTGTTTTAATGCTTTAAGTTCAACATCATCATTATGTTTTGTGCCAGTTCCGTGGGCATTAATGTAATCAATTTCTTTTGGAGATATATTGGCATTTGTAATTGCTTCATTAATAGCGTTACAAATTGATTCTCCATTAGGGTTTGGAGCAGTAATTTTATAAGCATCTAGCGAATTACCATAACCTAAAATTTGAGCTTTTGGTTTAAGGTTGTGGGCTTTTACAAAAGATGCTGAAGCCAGAATTAAAAAACCAGCACTTTCAGCAGATAAAGTTCCGTTTCGGTTAATATCAAAAGGTTTACAACTTGAGTTTTCGGAAGTTTCGTTTATTACGCCAAGCTTACCAAATGAAATTGTAGCCAAGGAATTGACAATAGAATCTGTTCCACCTGCAATTACAACTTCAGATTCACCATATTTTATACTATCATAAGCTAATCCAATTGCTTGAGTTGATGAGGTGCAAGCTGTTAAAACTGATTTTTGAAATGCTGCTGCATTAAATTTTTCAGCCAAATAAATGGCATATAAATCATAAGGGTTAACCACTGCGTTTATTTTTGTGTTATTACTATTAATTTCTGTAAACAATTCGGCAATGGCATTACCTTCATTATTTAATAAATCAATAACTTCATCTTCAAACAATTCAAAAGGCGTTACATCTGCACCGACTCCCAAAATAACACCTGTTTTAGATGGGTTAAATAATTTAATCAAAGGGTTTAGTCTTTTTTTAGATAGATTATAGGCAGTAGCTAAAAGCTCTAACATTCTTTCTGTTTTGATGATTTCTTTAATTAAATCATTCTCATCTTTATAATATCGTTTTAAGTCGCCTTTAATTTCTGCTGCATTTTTAAAAGGTAATCCACTTGTGTCAAATTGGGTGATTGGGTTATCAGCAACAGTGTTGGCCGTTAAGTTTTTAATTAACTCACTTTTTCCTAAAGCAATTGGACTTACTACTTCATAATCTAATATGTAAACTTTTTCTTTTAACATTTTTCTATTCTTACTAATGATTCTCTTCCATAAACATCTCTATCTATTATATCAATTATTTTTGTTTGATATGATAATTGTTTAATTCCTTTAATAATTCCCAATACTATGTTGGCAGCTCCTAAATTTCCATATTCGTTAAAAAAAGAGAACGTTTGATTAGTACATGAATTCAAATATTGTTTATCTAATTCGTAGTCTTTATCTGTAAAAGCTCCCGAAAAGATAACTAAATCTGCGGGGTGTTTAGGTAAGATTTGACGCCACATTCGCTCTGTTTTTTGATGACTTAAGTTAGGGATTTTAGAATTGATTTTAACTTGAGAAATCTTAGCTAAAGGTGTTTCATTATTGCTTAAATTAGTTTTAATAAGTAAGTTACCTACAGCTGCGCTTTCCTTCCAGTTCTCAATGTTTTCAAATAATGGAGAGTTACATAAAAAAGAATAAGTGTCGCCACAATTTGCGCCTCCACATAACACCATATTACTTAAATTATTTTCTACTTCAACGACACTTTGTTTAACTCCAAATGTACCCGATATAGAAGTGTTTCCAAAAGTCGTATTGTGTCCTTTAATTTTAGTGTACTGTGCAATAAAACTCATTGACGAATTGGTTAATGTTTCTAATGCTAATAAAGGGGGTATTTTTTGATAAATTAATTTTTTCTTGTCCTCATCCGACATGTCTGCAGTAAATAATTTGAAAATTTCAGGTATTCTGTCCAAATGTTTTTCGGGTTGGTCTAAAAATGAACCGTTGGCAATAAATAAACCTGTTTTTTCTAATTCATTTTCTGACAAGTTTAATTTTGAAAGCATTTTTTTTATATCAATGATGGATACGGCGATATCTTCCCTCATTATTTTTAAGTCACTTCTTTTGGGCATAAAAGGAGAGTTGACATCAGCCTTAACAAAGCCAGCAGTAAAAGAGGTGTTTTTTAATTGTGATACTTTTTTTGACTTAAAAAAAGTTGGTAAAGTTTCGCTATATGAAATAATATACGCACTCATTATTTATTAAAATTTTTAGGCATAATACTGTAAATATATTCCTCTCTCTTTTTTAAAAAAGGATTGTCATTCATGTCTTTTTGATGAATAATAAAAAAAGATAATGTGGCTTCACAAACCAATTTGCCCTCTACATAAGTTTTAATACTGGTGCTTGCCATGTCTTTGTCTAAAGTTTTTAATTCTGCTTTAATAATGCATTGGTCTCCTGCTTCAACAAAGGTTCTAAACTTAGCTTTATGAATAATGCTTAAAACAGGATAAACCTTATTAGTGTTTTTAAATGTTTGATAAAAACTGTTTTCTATTAACACTCCCGATAATTGAGCCATAGACTCTGTTAATAACACTCCAGGTACAGTGGGGTGTCCAGGAAAATGATCTTGAAAAATCTCATTATCAATACTCCAACACTTTACGCCAGTTATGGTTTTGTTAATGTTTAGTTCTTTTACCTTGTCAATTAAAAAAAATCTCATATTACAATTAAATAGGTGGGTTATTATTCCATAATTTTCTCCAAATAAAGTTAATGAAAAAAGAAATGGAAAGAGTTAGACTTAAAACTACTAAAAATTTTACAAATACGCTCCAGTTTTTATCAGATATTAGTATTAATGATAATAAAACAAAAGGAAAATGAATTAAATACAAAAAATAAGATGATTTTGATAAATAGGTGATTAATGATATGGGGCGTGTGTAGAATTTTAAAGCAAGTCCAATTGCGCCTAAAGAAATATATGTAGATGTAAAATTATAAAACAACATTAATCCCCAATCAAAATTAAAAGTATCATCATTACAATTTAATTTTAATGCGCTTAGATAAAAATAAATGTTTAAAGCTAAAAAACCTAATGCTATAAATAGCCATCCATATTTCTTTAATTGATAAAATAATGATTGATGTTTAAAAAAAATAACACCTAAGAAGTAAAAGAAGGTATACCCCATAACTGAACCAAAATCCGGTATAAAGTCATAGGTGCCAAACAAAGTGTTTTCGCCCCAAAAGTAAAGTGTAATAGATGTTGTAATGTATATAATAATTGACAATGTAATAACATTGTGAATGGTGTTTTTAAAACTAATTCTATTTTTAATCCACTTTTTATAAATAAAATGGATTACACTATAAATGGTCAAATAATATAAAAACCAAACATAAGTAGAATCTATAAATAATTGATGATTTATGTTATATGCTCCAAATTCAATTTTATTCAGAAGCAAATGAACTAAGTGACTTAAAGACAAAACGGTTATAACAAAAGGAATAAATATACGTTCAAATCTTTTTTTTAACACTGTATTTGATGTGTATTTAGAATACATCATTTCAGATACAAATCCTGAAATAATAAAAAATGTTGGGTGTCTAAAAGTATGTATAAAACCAATTAATGCGTCAAAAAAAACAGAGGTAGATTCGTTTTTGTAAGTCCAAATTTCAGAATCAAGGCTAGAATTCATAAAAGAGACCCCACAATGAAAAACGATTAATAACATAACCATTAGTGCTCTTAGAACATCAAATGAAATAATTCTTTTCGATATTTGCGGTAGGTTTGAATTCACGCCTTTTCAATTTAGGTCAAATTTAAGAAAATAAATTCATACGATATTAATTTAATTTTGCAAGTAGTTTTTAATTTTGCATTATTTGCAAAAAAATAAAATTGTTAAACATTATGGTTTTTTATTTAAGCCTTTTTGATAGATTTAACTACTTGTTAATAAAAAAAACTTATTTTTTTAAAAAAAAGGTCGTATATTTATAGGCGGATTTTAAGTTGCTTATAATGAAAAAAGTTATTGCTTTTGTTGCCTTTATACAGTTTTTTACAATTGTATTTACTCAAACTACTCTTTATTTTGAGCCTTTTACTGGTCAAATAGGAAAAGGAGTTGTTGGAGCAACACCTCCTGGCACACCAACTTTAGATGTTACAGGTATAACTACTTGGTCAATTACGCCAGACAATACTGGTTTAATTGCTACCTCTGATTGGTTTCAGGTAGTTGATGATGGCGCAGGAAATGCAGTGTTTGAAGGTAGAGATGTTGATGCCATTCAAACATGGCAATCGTCTGTTGTTAATGTAGCAGGGTTCTCAAATCTAACAATAACAGTAGATTTGACTCAAACGGGAGGTTTAGATGCTACTGATTATATGAGTGTATATTACATTTTAGATGGAGGACCTTTAACATTAATAGGTACTTACAACGGTGCTTTTGCCAATCCAACTACTGTAACTCAAACTGGTATTTCTGGAACCAATTTACAAGTTGTAATAAAAGTTTTAAACAATGCTGGAGCTGAAAAATATCGGTTTGATAATGTTAAAATTGTTGGTGATAATGGTGTAACTACTGATGTTACTAATTTAGCCAACACACCCGGAAACACAAATGCAACCATTAATTGGACTGCTCCTACTGGGTGCAATGATGAAATATTGGTAGTGGCATCCACCTCATCTATTACAGCAGTGCCAAGTGGTGATGGAACAGCATATACAGCTAACTCAACTTATGGTCTAGGTACAAATATTACAGGAGCCGAATATGTAGTTTATAAAGGTAATGCAACCAACTTTACCGTAAGTGGATTAACCAACCAAACTCAATATTGTGTAAAAGTTTTTAACAGGTGTGGTACGGTATGGTCGCCAGGAGTTGAAACATGTTTTTATCCATGGGAATATAAAGACACCTTAGTTATAATGGCGTACAACGTTTTAAATTACCCAGGTTCTACTTCTGCTCGTTGGGCTAATTTTAGAACCATTGTAAAATATGTTCAACCAGATATTATCCTGTGCAACGAAATGATTTCGGATGCGGGGGCTACATTATTGCTAAATAACGCCCTTAACTCTTATGGTGTTAATTATTATGCCAAAGCCACATTTGTTAATGGTCCAGATTCTGATAACATTATGTTTTATAATACCAATAAAGTTAATTTAGCCACTCAAAACCAAATCTCAACTGCTTTAAGGGATATTAGTCATTATCAAGTTAATTGGGTAAATGTAGCTGGAGGTACATCTACGTTAGATTTATACTCTTTGCACTTAAAAGCGAGTTCAGGAGCGAGCAATGAAAATAAAAGATTACTAGAATGTCAAAATTTAAGAACTCACATGGATGGAAGTTTACCCGTTCAATCTAATATTATTGTTGGAGGAGACTTTAACTTTTATGGGGCTGGCACAGAACCTGCATGGAATGAGTTAACCAATAATGGTGTTCAAAGATTAAATGACCCCACAAATAGAGTTGGAAATTGGCACGATAACTCAACTTTTTCTGATGTACATACACAAGCAACTCGTAGTACAACAAATCCAGGTGGTTCTGGAGGAGCAACAGGTGGAGTTGATGATAGGTTTGATTTTTTACTTTGTAACAATTACGTTATTAATGGAGGGGCAGGTGTTAAATATATACCAGGAACTTATGATGTGATTGGAAATGACGGTAATAAATTTAACGTATCTATCCTTGAAAACTTACCTAACTTAGATGTACCAGATTCGGTTAGAGACGCTTTGTTTAATATGTCAGACCATATGCCTGTGGTGTTGCAAATTCAAATAGATAGAGATGTAGTCATTTTACCAGTTGAACTAATTGATTTTAATGCCATTCCAAATCAATTTAATGAAGTAGAACTTACTTGGAGTACATACAGCGAACAAAATTCTGATTATTATCTTCTTCAAAAAAGTCAAGATGGAATTAATTTTGAAACTTTTGCTACCGTTGATGGCGCAGGATTTAGCTCTAGAACAATTAATTATTTTCAAGTAGATGATACTCCTTTTAGTGGAATTAATTATTATAAACTCGTTCAAGTTGATTATGATGGCGAGCAACATCATATTAAAACAATAGCCATTCACTTTCAACCCAATTTAATTGATATGTTTATCTATCCAAATCCAACTAATGGAAATATAGTTAACATTTATTGCGAAAACATTTATGAAAGATACGTAACTATAGAGTTTAAAAATCTTTTAGGACAAATTGTTTATGAGGTTCAATTTGAAACACCCAATAACAGCTTTACAATTCCCATATTATTACCCGACTATTTAACTGATGAGGTTTATATTGTTTCGGTAATTACTAATAATAGACAAACTAATAAAAAGTTAGTCATTCAAAGATAGTTTTAAAGGTTTACTAAAAATTTCTCATCATTTACTTATAAGTGATTATAAAAAAATCGTATATTTGAATAAAAAAATAATATGAAAAGATTAATATTTATTGCATTTATCATTTTTTTTGGCACATCAAATTTGGGGTGGTCTAAAAATAAATTATGGCAGTGCATCAACGAAAAAGGTCAAACTGTTTTTACAATCAATGCCATGCAAGTTTACGATTTTCACAATGGATTGGCTAGGGTATATAAAAATACTTTAGTGAATAATGCATGGGTAACTGGATATGGATATATTAACAGAAAAGGAGAAGTTGTAATTCCTTGTAATTTAAAAAGAGCCAATGATTTTATAGGTGATTACACTTGGGTAAAATTAGCCAATCAAGATTATTACACCTTAATTCATAAATCAGGTAAAATTATACCAACTAAACCTTATAAAAAAGTAGGTTATTTTTATAAATTTCAAACCGACATTTGTGCAGTATATGAAAATGGTAAAATGGGCTTTATAGATATGACAGGTAAAGAAATAATACCTTGTAAATATTCTGGAGCTAATTTTTTTAAAAATGGATTGGTTTCTGTTTGTTTGTATGATAGTCAAGAACGAAAATATGGTTACATCAATAAAACAGGAGAAGTAATTATTCCTTTAAAATTTAAACAAACCTCAGCATCTAGTTTTGATAATGGTTTTGCTAGAGTAAAAGTTAATGGAAAAACAGTTTTGATTGACACAACTGGAAAAGTGGTTTTCAAAACCATTCATGGAAATATTCAGAGTGTTCACAATCATTTAATTAGTGTGTTTAAAGGAAAAAACAGAACCAATTGGGGATGGGTTAACTTTAAAGATGAGGTTGTTATTCCTCAAAAATATGCGCACGCCACTAGTTTTAATGATGATGGATTAGCCGTGGTTGAACTAAATGGTTTAAAAGGAGTGATTAATACATCAGGTAAAATTGTTGTGCCATTAAAATATAAAACTGTTTATTGTAATTTATCAGAGGATGGTTTTATTATGGGTGTTTATCCATCAAAAGAAACATTATCATTAATGGAAGAAAAAAAGGATTATTTTGATGCTAAATATAATTTAATTGATGTAAAAAGTCTGGGAATACAGTTTGTTCAACACGCTAATGGGACTGATTATTTACCCTTTAAACAAAATGAAAAATGGGGATTTTTAAATCGAAATTTCCAGGTAGTGTTTAGAGCACAATTTAAAAAAGTTAAATTGTTTTCGGAAGGGTTAGCTTTTGTTTTAGAATAATTAGTTTAGTGATATTATAAAGGATGGGTTTATCCTGTGTGGTTAGAAAAAGGACAAGAAATAAGAAAAATTAAAAATATAGCTCTAATAAAATTTCTCACAGAATTATTAGTTATTCTAGTATTATCAATCCACCAACTTATAACCCACTCCTTTAATGGTTCTGATATATTTACTACCTAACTTTTCACGTAATTTTCTGATGTGAACATCAATGGTTCTGTCACCTACAATAGCATCAAACCCCCATACTTTATTCATTATTTCTTCTCTAGTAAACACATGTTCAGGATTTGAAACCAATAAGCTTAATAATTCAAATTCTTTTTTCGGAAAATGATATTTTTCACCCTCAACAATTACAATGTATTTATCCTTATCAATAACAATCCCTTCAACTTGAGAATTTTCTGTCAAATCTGCGCTTGATTTTCTTTTAAGTAAAGTTTTTATTCTAGCAACCAGCAAACGTGGTTTAATGGGTTTATAAATATAATCATCAGCCCCAGCTTCTAAACCTGCAATGTGTGAGTAATCCTCTGCTCTAGCAGATAAAAAAGTAATAATGGTGTTTTTTAAACTATCTATTTCTCTTAATTTTATACAAGTTTCAACGCCATCCATTTCAGGCATCATCACATCTAAAATAATTAAATCTGGCACTACAGTTTTTGCAACTTCAATCCCTTTTTTACCATT
>CAYQRJ010000005.1:0-4687 GCA_964419855.1 uncultured Crocinitomix sp. | reverse complement strand
TTTAAAACAAAGTAATGTACAGACCTTTGTGGCAGAAAATTTAATAAAACAAAAAAATGAAAAAGAAAATTTTATTAGTAACGGTTTTAAGTTTAGGATTAGCTGTTACATCTTGTAAGAAAAAAGGTTGTACTGATCCTGCAGCAACCAATTATAGCGAAAAAGCTAAAAAAGATGATGGGTCTTGTACTTATGATAATACCAATGCTAATGCAACTGAATTTATTACATCAGGTAACACTGTTACTGTAATAGACCATGGAGAAGGTGTTGGAAACAAAACTTTTACGGCTGATAAAACATGGATTTTAGATAAGTTTGTTTTTGTTAATGATGGTCAAACATTAACCATTGAAGCAGGAACAGTAATTAAAGGAAAAGCTGGTCAAGGCGAAAATGCTTCTGCTTTAATTGTAGCCAGAGGTGGAAAAATAATTGCTGAAGGAACAGCAACAAACCCAATTATATTTACGGCAGAATCTGATGACTTGTCAGGGTCATTATCAAAAAATGCACGTGGTTTATGGGGTGGATTAATTGTGTTAGGTAAAGCAAAATTAAACTCATCACCAGGTGAATCTGCAGTTGAAGGTATTCCTACAACAGAAACACGTGGTTTATATGGTGGAAGTGATGATGCTGATAATTCAGGGTCTTTAAAGTATATTTCTATTAGACATGGTGGAACAGATATTGGAGCTGGTAATGAAATTAACGGTTTAACACTTGGTGGTGTTGGTTCTGGTACAACCATAGAACACATTGAAATTATTGCTAATGCTGATGACGGAATTGAATGCTTTGGTGGTAAACCTCAAATTAAAAACATTGTTATTTCTTACTGTGCTGATGATTGTTTTGATTATGATGAAGGTTTTAGAGGAAATGTGCAATTTGTATTGGCTTTTCAAGACCCAACTGCTGGTGATAGAATGGGAGAACATGATGGAGGAACTACTCCAGAAGATGGTTCACCTTATGCTCACCCAGTATTTTACAATGCTACTTATATTGGTAGAGGAATTTCTGCTGGAAAAAGAATGTTAACCTTTAGAGATAATGCTGGAGGAGAATACCACAACTCAATTTTTATGAATCAAGGAGTTGGTGTTGATGTTGAAAAATTAGCATCAGGACAAGATTCGTATAGCAGATTTATAAATGGAGAATTATTAATTGCTAATAATGTATTTTTTGATGTAGTTGTTGCAGGTACCGCTGCTACACCTTCAGATTTATTTAAAGTATCGTTTGCAACAGGTGTTGCAGATAATGGAGAATCTACTATTTTCCAAGGTTCATTTTTAAATAATAATAACTCAGTGGCTGATCCAGGAATTGTGGTGTCTCCACTTAATCCTGTACCAACAAATGCAGCAAGTGTTTCAGGTGCTGTTGCTCCAACTAACACTTGGTTTACAACAACCACATACAAAGGTGCTTTTGACCCAGCAGGAACAAACTGGGCAAGCGGATGGACATTATTATTTCAATAATTAGTCAACCTTAAAAAATACCAAAAAGGTAGCAGTTGCACTGCTACCTTTTTTTGTTAACACAAATTTAATATTGTGTTTAATTTGTATTGATGTTAAACCTTGTTCTTTGCACTATAATTTAAAAGTATAATAATGAAAACAAGTATTTTAACCTTATTATTAATTATCAGTTCGGCAACTTTTGCTCAAAACGGATATTTTTCAGGTAAAGTTTTTGATTCTGAAACTAACGAGCCAATGGTGATGACACCAGTATTTGATAGTAAGCATAAATACATTAAAAGAACAGATTTTGACGGAAAGTTTTTCTTTAAATTACCTGTTGGAACTTATACTTTTATTACAAAATTTGTAGGTTATCATCCAGATTCTATTGTGGTTAACATTACCGAAAATGACACCACTTATAACGACTTTAAATTAATTAACTCATCTATTTTAAAAGAAGTAACCATTGTTGCTAAAAAAAGTACTTCCTCAGCAGTAGCCACTTTAACCGCCGAAAAAAATGCAAAAACTGTTACAGACGGGATTAGCAAAGAAGAAATGAGAGATAAAGACGTATCTAATGCCGCAGACGCCGTTAAACAAGTACCTGGAGCAACGGTTGAAAATGGCAAATACGTGTATGTAAGAGGGTTGTCGGATAGATACAGTAAAACTTTACTTAACGGAGCCGACATACCAGGGTTAGACCCTAACAGAAACTCTGTTCAAATGGATTTGTTTCCATCATCTTTAATTCAAAACGTTACGGTTTTTAAAACATTTTCGCCTGATTTACCTGCATCTTTTACAGGTGGATTAGTAAACATCTATACCAAAGAGTTTCCAGATAACTTTAACGTTAACTTTTCAGCTAAATATAGTTACAACACACAATCATCACTTAATTCAAACTTTTTAACTCAAACCAGTTATGCTCAAGATAATTTGGCGTTAGGTGCTTCTCAAAGAGCTATTCCTTCAAACATCTTTAACCTGTCAGTTAGTGATTTTCCATCACCAGGAGGAGATAATGCAACTTTAAACGAATACGGTAAAACATTTAAACGTGATTTTGAGCCAACAAAAAAAATGTCAGGTCTAAATCAATCTTATACTTTTTCAATTGGTAACTCTAAAAGTATATCTAAAGATAAAGTGTTTCCTAAAATTGGTTATTTTGTTGGAACATCTTATAAAAAATCTTTTAATTATTACGACAACGGGGCGCAAGGGAGATTTCAACTAACTGGAAATTATGATGAAAATACCTCTTTAAATCCTGAATTAAGTTTAAAAGATGAAAGAGGTACAGAAAGTGTAATTTGGGGATTGTTAGGTAATTTCTCATTACAAATGAACCAATATAACACCATTAGTTTTGTTGCTAACAGATTTCAAAATGGAATTAACTCTGCCCGTTATTTAGAAGGAAGCAACTACTCTGACGCTAGTGACTTATACTTCCAAACCAGAACATTGTTTTACCAACAAAGAGAGTTAAGCAATGGACAGATTAAAGGGCAACATTATTTAAAAATAAACAAAAGCACTAAAGATGAAGATAAAGATATTGACAATATGATTAAATTCAATTGGATTACATCTTACACCAAATCAGTACAAAAAACACCAGAACTAAAGTTTTTTACTAACGATTACACCCTAACAAGCGATAGCGATACCATTTACGATTTACAACCGGCACTTTATTCTGACCCTTCTCAATTTTACAGATTAATGACCGAAACTAACTTAAACGCCAAAGCAGATTTTACCATTCCTTTTTATGTGTTTAACAAAAAAGAAAGTGAAAATTTAATAAAAATTGGAGGTTATTATTTAGATAAGAATAGAGATTTTAAAGAAAAACGTTATGATTTTGTGACACAATCAGGAACTGCAACAACCTTTAATGGAGATGTAAACAACTATGTAAGTGACGACAAATTTAATGCTGGAGATTATACCAATGGATTTTTATATGTTCAAAATTCAAGTGAGGATAGAAACAATTATATTGGGTGGGAAACCAATTACTCTGCTTACGCTTTAACTGATTTAACTTTTGGAAAAAGAATTGAAATAAGAACAGGCGCAAGGATAGAAAAAGATGTGATTTTTTCAAAAAGTATGAATAAAAATGACAACCCTGGTCGTCTTGATAACTTAGATGTTTTACCTTCTTTTAATGGTACTTACCAATTAATAAAAGATACATTAAAATTAAGAGTTGGGTATTCAAGAACATTAGCTCGCCCAACGTTTAGAGAGTTGGCACCATTTACAAGTTTCGACTTTGTTGGAGGTAACGTTTACGTTGGAAATCCCAATTTAAAAAGAACATTGATAGATAATTTTGATTTAAGATTAGAATTTTATCCAACTTATAGAGAAAACATTTCTTTAGGCTTATTTACTAAAAACTTTCAAAATCCTATAGAAAGAGCATTTAATCCAGAAGCAGCTAATGCAGAATTAACTTGGAGAAACGTTGAAAATGCAAAAGTATATGGTTTTGAATTTGAGTTTGCTAAATATTTAGGTTCAAACAAAATTTGGAACGATTTAAAAGTGGGTGGTAACTTCACTTATGTTAAATCTATTGTTCAAATTCCTACAAAAGAATATAAAGTGGCATTAAGTCAAAACCCTAACGCTTCATCTACTAGAGAAATGTTTGGACAATCACCTTACATTGTAAATGCCTTTGTTAATTATAAAAACAAAAAATCAGGCATCACAGCTAATGTCAATTTTGCAGTTAGTGGTAAAAGAATATCAGTTGTTACCATTGGAGCAACACCAAATATCTACCAACAAGCTAGACCTAATTTAGGCGTAAACATTAGTAAAAAAGTAAATCGTTTTACATTTAAATTGTCTGCTAACAACTTATTAAACTCACCTTATTTAAACACTTACAATTTTAAAGGGCAAGATTATATCTATTCAAACTACACTAGAGGTAGAACATTTAGCGTTAAAATAAGATATAATTTCTCTAAATAATTTTTAGTACTTTATATGTTTTAACCCGCAAAATTCACCACTTTATTATTGTTGTTTAGTTAAAACAATTATTATACAACAATAGCGTCCTAAATAAATTGCCCCCGAAAGTTGTCGGGATAAAATTCTTTTAATATTTTGTTCATTTTTTTGCTTGTCCAAAAAAACGAACCAACTTTTTTATGATACCA
>CAYQRJ010000004.1:18602-28010 GCA_964419855.1 uncultured Crocinitomix sp. | reverse complement strand
ATAAACTAGGTTTAGAATTTACCACTTTACCTACATTTCAAAAAATACCGCCAACTAATAAAAATTTAATCAACTCTACCATAATTACAGGATTAAGCATCTTATACAAAATAAAAGAACATAAAATTGTAGATTTATATGCTTATGTTGGTGGATTTACTCTTTTTAAAAAAACACATTCTGCTATGTATGATGGAGCTAACTACCAAACCATATACATAAAACATGAACAATTAGATTTAAACTTAGGAATAGGAATAGGAACTAGGTTTAAATTTTTAGAAGTAATGGATTTTAACCTTCAATTAGGATATGGGATGTATAAAATTAATCAACCTAATCAATTTTTTTCTCAAGTATCAGGTGAAGTTGGTCTTTATTATAACTTTTAATTATGAAAAAATTAATTCTTTTATTATCATTTTTAGTTAGTTTATTAGTCTTTGGTCAAGAAAATAATCAATCAAAACATCATATAGGAGGTCATCTTGGTTCTGTGTCTGGAATGGGATTTTCGTACAGATATTGGCCTACTAGATTAGGGGGACAATTAACATTTATTCCTATTTTTAAAAATGGAGGCGATTATTTTATGAGTAGCGGTATATCTGCATTATATACTTTAAAAGAAAGCCAATTTGTTGATTTATACTCTTATTTAGGGTTTCATCTCACTAATAATAAATACTCTCACACAGAACAATATCCAACACCTACAACCATAGTCAATAAATATAACACCTACAATACAGGTTTAGGTATTGGTTTAAAATTTAAACTTTTTAAAAATAATATGGACTTTTCATTGCAAGGTGGATATGGTTTTTATAATATTAAAAAAGATTTATACACCAACAAAACCTCATTTAAGACTAACTTAGCCGGTGGTATTGGGCTATATTATCATTTATAAATTATGAAAAAATCAATCAGCATATTAATTATTACTTTAAGTTTGAATTTTAATGCTTTTTCTTTTAGCAAAGATTCAACTAAAACACCTAACTTTAAACACGAATTAGGGTTTCATATAGGTTCTACATCTGGATTTGGACCTGCTTACAGAATTTGGTATAAAAAAATTGGCTTACAAGTATCTGCTTTGCCTTTAACACGTTTTCATGGAAAAAATAGCTTGAATAATTACACCAATTTAACCTATGGTTTGAGTTTAAACTATTTAATTAAAAAAAATAAATACGTAGATTTTTATAGTTTTTTAAGTAGTTCAACCCGTTCTGAAAAGCTAAATAATTGCTATTTTGAAACTTGGCTTTGTTATGAATATGAAACTAATTTTAAATTTATACATTCCACTAATGTAGGTCTTGGTCTTGGTTTTGATTTTAAATTCTTAAAAGTGATGAAACTTTCCACTCAAATTGGTTATGGAGTATATAGCATTCAGAGTTTAACTAAAGGCAACATTGCTGGCGGAATAAGTTTATTGTATCAACTTTAATTTATGCTTAAACAAGATAAAAACAAAACTTACATAGGCAGCAACAATAGATTGTCTGTTTATGATTTAACTATACCCAAAAAACCAAAAGCATTGGTTATTTTTATCCACGGTTACAAAGGATACAAAGACTGGGGAGCGTGGAATTTGGTAGAAAAAGAATTTATTAATAATGAGTTTGGCTTTTTAAAGTTTAATATGTCTCATAACGGAGGCACTGTTGAAAACCCCATTGATTTTCCAGATTTAGATGCCTTTGGCAATAATGATTACACCAAAGAGTTATACGATTTAAACAGAATTATAACTTTAGCCGAAAATGAACTTAAAGATTTATCGATTAACATTCCAATTTACTTAATTGGACACAGCAGAGGTGGAGGCATTGCTATTTTACAAACAGCTATTGACAAACGAATTAAAAAACTAGTTACATGGGCTGCAATTAGTGATATTGAAAGCCGTTTTCCAACTGGTGGTGATTTAGATGATTGGCGTGTTTCAGGTGTGAGATATGTACATAACGGCAGAACCAATCAGCAAATGCCTCATTTTTATAGTTTTTACGAAAATTTTGTAGAGAATAAAGATATACTTAACATTGAGGAAGCTTGTAAAAAAATTAAAATCCCTTTTTTACCCATTCATGGCGATATGGATTTGGCGGTTAGTATTAGTGAAGGCATAAACATTAGCCGTTGGGCAAATGTTCACCTTGAAATTATTAAAGGAGCAGAACACACTTTTCAAACCAAACAACCTTGGACTGCTAAATCTCTGCCTTTTGATATGAAAAATGTAGTGGATAAAACCATTAATTTTTTTGAGGAAAAATAAAATTAAATTTTAAGTCTTGCACTAGGCACTACATCTTGCCCTACAAACTCTCCTTTTAAAAATTTATAATGTCCTGCAATGGCAATCATAGCTGCATTATCGGTTGTGTATTCAAAAGGAGGAATAAATATTTGCCAACCTTCTTGCTTACCAATTCTTACCAATTCACTCCTTAATAATGAATTGGCTGAAACACCTCCTGCAATAGCCACATCTTTTATTTGATAATCTCTTGTGGCTTTTACCAATTTTTTAAACAACGTCTTTATAATTGTAGCTTGATAGGATGCGCAAATATCGGCTTTGTTTTCATTTATAAACTCCGAATTTTTAGCCATTTCTTTCTGTAAAAAATATAAAATAGAGGTTTTTAAACCGCTAAAACTAAAATTATATCCTTTTAAATTTGAAATTGGAAACTTAAACTTTTTAGGGTTACCTGCTTGAGCATATTTATCAATTAACGGTCCTCCGGGATAAGGAATACCCATAATTTTTGCAGCTTTATCAAAAGCTTCTCCAGCAGCATCATCTATGGTTTCGCCTAACACTTCCATTTCAAAAAAATCTTTTACCAAAACCAATTGAGTGTGTCCTCCGCTAACAGTCATGCAAATAAATGGAAACTTAGGATAACGTTCGTCTTTATTTTTAATAAAATGAGCCAATATATGTCCTTGCATGTGATTCACCTCAACCAAAGGGACATTTAAAGCCAGAGCAAAGCTTTTAGCAAAACTTGTCCCTACAATTAAACTACCTAATAACCCAGGTCCTCTGGTAAAAGCCACAGCCGAAATATCTTTTTTATTAATACCTGCTTTTTTAATTGCGGTATCTACTACTGGTATAATGTTTTGTTGATGCGCCCTTGAAGCTAGTTCTGGCACTACCCCTCCGTAGGTTTTATGCACATCTTGACCTGCTACAATATTAGCTTTTACTTCTCCGTTTATTAAAATACTGGCTGATGTATCATCACAAGATGATTCAATTCCTAAAATTATGGTGCGTTTATTGTTCAAATTTATTATTTTTAGCAAAATTTTTAAAACATTACAAAATTAATTAAAATACTGAAAGGTTTAGGCATTACTCTTCATTTATTGATAGAGTTGGTTTTGGTATTGATTATTGTCTTAGCTTTTGCTATTAGAACAGCTTGGTTTCAGACCTATGTAGCCCAACAAGCTGCCTCTTATTTGTCATCTGAATGGGGAAAAGATGTAAGCATAGATAAACTTGATTTTGTGTTTTTTGACGAACTAAATATTGAAGGTGTTTATGTTCAAGATAGTAAAACTGATACCTTACTTTCTGCCCAAACCATTACTGCTACCATTGGAGATTGGAACTTAAGCGACCCTGCTTTTGTAAAAGTTAATAATGTTTTACTATCTGATGCCACTGTTAAAATTAAAAAATATAAAGGTGACACCGTTTTTAATTTTCAATACATTGTTGATTATTTTGGACCTAGTGAAGATACAACTGAGTCCAAGCCATTCAAAATATCTGCTGATAAACTTACACTAAATAATGTTAACTTTTTATATCAAGATCAAAATGCAGAAAAAGTCATTCACGGCATTGATTACTCAAACCTGTATGTTAAACAATTAGGGGGAGAAATAAATTCATTTAGTTTAAATGGAGATTCTATTCAAGCCAATTTAGTTGGTATTAATTTTTACGACCAGTCAGGATTATACTTAAAAAATCTTACTGCAAATTGTTTATATAGCCCCAACATAATTTCATTGAAACATCTCAATCTCCAATTGGCTCATTCATCTTTAAATGCTAATTATTTTGAATTACAAACCCCTAACGGAACAGATGATTTTAACGATTTTTTAAACAAAGTCCGCTTTAATGCTCAAATCAAAAACTCTAATATTGCCCTAGGTGATGTAGCTTATTTTGTCCCTCAAATGTGGGGAATGACTGATAATGTAAACATTGTAAACTGCGACATTAAAGGTGTAGTAAATGGTATGCGATTAAAAAATACTAAAATTACAATGCTTAATCAAACTAAAATTGAAGGTGATTTTCAAATTCCTAATTTAGATGATATAGACAATGCTTTTATTGACGAAAGAATAGCTGTTTTTCAAACTTCTGTGTCTGATATTGAAAAATTAAACTTGTCTCCTTTTCTTGATGGTGAAAAATATTTTAACGTACCCAACAATCTTGATGTTGCTAATGTAGTAAGATTAACAGATGGTCATTTTACAGGTCTTATTTCCGATTTTGTTGTTGATGGAGATTTAACCTCAGGGCTAGGAAATATCTCATCCGAAAATGGTTTAAAATTCACCAAACAAAATGATGGTTTATACCATTATCAAGGCACAATTGCTGAAGGAATTACTAAAGACATTATTGTTGAAAACCTTGATTTAGGCGCTTTAACTTCTAATTCTATGCTTGGAAAAACCACTGGGTATTTAAAAATTAAAAAAGGAACTAAAGGTTTTTCGCCTAAAGACATCAACTTACTTTTTGCAGGTAGATTTACATCAACCACTCTAAACGGTTACACATACAATAACATTAATATAAAAGAAGGTCAATATAACAACGATAGGTTTACAGGTATAATTGATGTAGATGATGATAATCTTGCACTTAATTATGATGGATATATAGATTTTAAAAATGATTTAATTTTTAATTTTGATGTTGGTATTGACAGCTCATACCTTTGTAAAATGAAATTGTTTGAGGGGGATTTAGCCACCAAATTAAAAACCAAAATGTCTGTCAACATAAAAGGAACTTCATTAGATAAAATTGTAGGAGATGTATCTATTTCTAAATTTGATTATTTTGATGGTCAAAAAGAATTAGCGTTTGATTCATTAAATCTTTCTATTAATAGAACAGATTCAATCAATAGCATTGTCATTAACTCATCTTATTTAGATGCTGATATGACAGGAGAATTCAGTTTTGACTACTTATACCCTGTTTTAAAAAATCAAGTGGCTTTGCTATTGGATAATTATTTAGACCAAGAAAAAATCCCTAATGATGTAACAGAAAATTTTGACCTCAACATCAATATTAAAGACATTAACCCCTTGTTAGATTTTTTTGACACAAAAACCTATGTAGAACCTAATTCAAAACTGTGGGGAACATACAATTCAAACAACAAAAAATTAGATTTTAACTTTAATGCTGATAAAATTATTTATGACGGTAAAATCTTTAATGGTATATCACTTAGTAATAATTTAGATTCAACCAGAGGAAGTATTTATTACTTTATTAACACTGCTCAAATAGCCGATAGCTTAACGGTTAAAAATTTATATTTTGACAGCTATGTTAAACCTAATAAATTATTTACAAATACTGGATGGGAAAATATAGAAACTGCTGAGCCATCTTTATTTGCTTTTAATACCAAATTTGAAAAAGGCAACAACATTGTTACCGAATTTTTTCCTTCATTTTTTCATCTACAAGGCGAAAAATGGGACATTAATCCTCAATCTACTTTAACTTGGAATCCAGAAAAAATAACCATTGAAAATTTTGATATTGTAAACGATTTATCTTTAATTAGTTTTGATGGAATTGTATCTAAAAATCCAAAAGACTGGTTAAATTTTAGAATTAAAGATTTTGACTTAAGTGCCTTAAACAAATTAATAAACGGTATTGAACTAGGCGGAATTCTAAACATTGATGGAGGTGCAGCTGATGTTTATAACCAAACTAGATTTATGGCTTTAACTGATGTAAAAGGTTTTGTAATCAATAAAGAAACCGTAGGTGATGTTTTTGTTGATAGCAAATGGAGTATGGAATCTAACTCTGTTAAATTAAATGGATTTTTAAAACGTGATGAAAAAGAAACATTTACTTTTTTTGGAGATTACTTTGTTGAACGAAAAGAAAACAGTTTAGATATATTTGTGTCTTTTGATAAAACAGATATTGGTTTTTTAAGTGCATTCTCATCACCCGATTTATATACCGATATCAAAGGAATATTAACTGGCGATTTACACGTTGGAGGTACGCCAATTAATCCAATTATTGAAGGTGATTTAGATGTAAGTAAAGCCAGTGTAAAAGTTCCAATGTTTAATGTAGCCTTTGGCTTAAAAGGAGTGTTGTCTTTTGGAGAAGGCGAAATCATTGCAGATGATTTAAGATTATTTGACCAAGAAGGTCATGAAGCTGTAACTATGATGCAAATATACCACTACGACTGGGCAGATTGGAATTATGACATCACCCTTGATATGGCCGACCCCAATATTACTCAAACTTTTTTAGTAATGGACACCCATTATAAAGAAGGCGATTATTATTACGGAAAAGCATACGTTACAGGAGATGTCAATATTTCAGGTTATCAAGATTTAACAGCCATTGATGTTAATGCAAAAACCGAAAAAGGAACAGACATCACTTTGCCACTTTATGGCACCTCCGAACTTGAAGAAGATAATTTTATACAATTCTACAACCCTAACGACACTACTACAACCATAATAAAAAACACAACTATTGAACGTTTAGGTATGACCTTAAATATGAACTTTAATGTCACCAATGACGCTAAAATGACCATAGTGTTTGACCCTGTTTACAACGACCAAATTGTAGCTCACGGAACAGGCGACATTGAAATAAAAATGGATGATTATGGTGAAATGGAAATGTATGGAAAATATACCATTCATGAAGGAGTTTACAACATGAATATGAAAAATATTGTAGCAGAAGATTTTGAAATTGTTGATGGATCAACCATTACATGGACACAATCGCCTTATGATGCTAACATTGACATTAAAACCCGTTTTACTAGAATGGTCGATATGAGTGATATCTTAACCTCATCATTATCTACAAAACCTAAAAAAGATTTGGTTTATGGTTACTTAAATTTAACTAATACACTTATGCACCCAACTCTTTCGTTCGATATTCAAGCACCCAGTGCATCTGATGACAAAAAGAAAGCCCTTAATCAAATTAGAGGGGTTGAGGACGATTTAAACAAACAATTTTTTGCCTTGTTAATGATTAAAAAATTCATTCCTGTGGCTGGGTCAGGTGATGGTTCTGGTGGGCAAAATGTAGCCACCGACTTATTAAACCAGCAAATTGATGCCGTTTTAGGAAAAATTGGCGAAAATTACAATCTAAAATCTAATATTGGAACAGATAAAGTTGCCCTTGGGTTTAGTACTTCTTTCTTAGATGATAAACTTAAAGTAACCACATCTGTTGGAGTTGTAACAGACAATCAAGAAGGGAGTTCTGCTTCAAATATTGTAGGTGATGTAAATATAGAATACGAATTGAATGATGATGGAACATTTAACGTCAATGTGTTTAACAAATCAAACCAAAGCTCCGCCAATCAAGATCAAGGTAACTTTACACAAGGTGTAGGACTTCATTATGAAGAAAGTTTTAATAGCCGAAAAGATTTTAAATTGTGGCAAGGGTTTTTAAATATTTTTAGAAAAAAAGAAAAAGATGTAGTTTTGCAAACCAAAAGACGAAAAGGTAATAATAGAAAAGTTAAAGTACAAGACAATTACGACCCTGCAAAAATTGAGGAGTTAAACCAAAATTAAACCATTATGAAAAAAGTTTTAGTTGCCAACAGAGGTGAAATCGCATTGAGAATTATGCGTACCTTAAAAAAAATGAATATTCAAACAGTTGCTGTTTATTCTGATGCCGATAAAAATGCCCCTTTTGTAAAATTTGCTGATGAGTCGTATTATTTAGGGGCTTCAACTCCATCTGAAAGCTATTTGAATCAAGATAAAATCATTAAAATTGCTAAAGAAACGCATACTGAAGGTATTCATCCTGCTTACGGCTTTTTATCTGAAAATGCTGAGTTTGCTCAACGTGTAACTGATGCTGGCATTAAATTTATTGGTCCTGGCATTGAAGCCATTAATGTAATGGGAGATAAAATTGACGCTAAACAAGCTGTTAAAAAATTTAATGTTCCTATGGTACCAGGTACAGATGAAGCCATTGACGACATTGCTGAAGCTAAAGTTATTGCTAAAGGCATTGGCTACCCTATTTTAATTAAAGCTGCTGCCGGCGGTGGTGGAAAAGGGATGCGTGTGGTTGAAAATGATGAAGAATTTGAAGAACAATATGATAGAGCTGTATCTGAAGCTGTTTCGTCTTTTGGTAATGGTGCTGTATTTATTGAAAAATTTGTTCTAGAACCTAAACATATTGAGATTCAAATATTAGCCGACCAACACGGTAATTATATTCATTTGTTTGAAAGAGAGTGTTCTATTCAAAGACGTCATCAAAAAGTAGTGGAAGAAGCACCTTCTGCAGTTTTAACTCCAGAATTGAGAGAAGAAATGGGGCAAGCTGCCATCAACGTTGCTAAATCTTGTAATTATGAAGGGGTAGGAACAGTTGAGTTTTTATTAGATAAAGATAAAAATTTCTATTTCCTTGAAATGAATACTCGTTTACAAGTTGAACATCCCGTTACCGAAATGATAACAGGTTTAGATTTGGTTGAACAACAAATAAAAGTGGCTAGAGGTGAAGTTTTAGATATCAAACAATCTGATTTATCTATTAATGGTCATTCAATAGAAGTGAGAGTGTATGCAGAAGACCCCGAAAATGACTTTTTACCTGATTTAGGTAAATTGGATTATTATCAAAAACCTACAGGTTTAGGCATTAGAGTTGATGATGGTTACGAACAAGGTATGCCCATTGCTTTAGAATATGATTCTATGATTGCCAAGCTAATAGTTCATGGCGAAAATAGAGATGAAGCCATTGAAAAAATGATAAAAGCCATTAACGATTACAAAATTAATGGTTTTGCCACCACATTAGGTTTTTGTCGCTTTGCTGTTAATCATCCTGAATTTAGAAACGGAAACTTTACCATTAATTTTGTTAATGAGCATTATGCCTCTCCTGAACAACTTAAAACAGATATTTCAAAACAATTAGCTAGAGATGCGTATGAAGTAATGAACTTATTAAAAAAAGAAGCTGAACCTCAACTTATCAAACAAGACTATTCCGCTTGGAAAGAAAAAAGAAGGTAATTGTAACTTTTT
>CAYQRJ010000004.1:10617-18502 GCA_964419855.1 uncultured Crocinitomix sp. | reverse complement strand
AAATTTTTTTTTATTTAGCACGTTATTAAATCAATAAAAACAACATTAACAAAAAATAATTATGAAAAATATCTTGATTGGTTTAACCGTTTTAATCTCAATAACCTCTTTTGGACAAGGAGAACCTAAATTAACTATGTACTGGAATAATTATACCTTATTTAACCCTGCTAATACAGGATTAAATTACAAACACTATTTTAACACCTCCTACCGCAACCAATGGAATAATCTAATTGATGCTCCAAAAGTTATAATTGGTCAATACTCTTTTAAAGTGGATAAAATTAATAGTGGAGTTGGAATTGGTGTTGCCTTAGATAAAATTGGTCATAGCACCTCTAAAAAATATTATTTTAATTACGCTTATCATATTAATCTAAACAATGATGCCACACTTAGTCTTGGGGCATCTACCACACTTCATACTATTGAAACACCTATTTTTATAACGCCAAACACAACTACTGATGCCTCTCTCGATCCTCTTATACCTGCACCACAGGTTCATCAAACAAAAGTTAGTTTTAATATTGGTTCAATATTTAAAAAAGATAAACTTGAACTTGGATTAAGTCTGACACAAGTTAATCAACCTTATTTTAGTAAAATACATGTTAAAAGTGGTATGTATTTATTTGGTATGGCTTCTTATCAATTTGAAATATCAGATTTTTTAACTTATAAACCATCTATTTTTATTAAATCTAATCTTAGTATATCAGATATTGGAATTATTAATCAATTGTGTTATGATGACACCTATTGGTTTGGTATCAATTACTACACTAGTAACGCCTTAAGTGTTAACATTGGTGCTGATTTATTTAAAAAATACAGAATTGGATATGCCTTTGAATACAATATGCAAAGTCCGTATTACAAATACCCTTCTCACGAGTTTACACTTGGTTTTTTGTTTAAATAAACAATTAATTATTGATAAATATCATTGATATAAATGCGATTGATATAACTTATTTTATTAACTTGCGTACTAATTATAAAATAAAAAATTTGTATTATCAATCGCTACCATAATCGCTACCTCAGGAGCTATGGCGCAAGGAGCTTATGTTCAATTTGGTTTAGGTTATGCAGGAGGAACTTCTTCTGAGTTAATTGGAGTTAATTCTAATGTAACAAGTGCTACATCCTTTACTGAAACAGGAGTTTACGGTACTTACGGGTCTGGTATTCCAATTGGTTTAAACGTAGGATATATGTTTACAGAACATATAGGTTTTGATTTAGGCTTCAATTATTTTATGGGGTCAGAAGTAACTTCTGCTGTTAATAAATCTTTTGTAGGTGATGATGTTACTACTACATCTAAAGGGTATCAAATTAGAGTTTTACCTCAGTTAGTTGTTTCAACTGGTTCTGAAAATGCTTTAAACTTTTATTCTAAATTTGGTTTAGTACTACCAGTTGCTGGACAAACTACTTTTAAAAAAGAAGGACAAGTATCAGTATTTACAGGGACAAATTTTATAACAAAATCTATTTTAGTTGAAGGTAATTCTACAGGTAAATTTTCAATGGGATACACAGGTGCTTTAGGAGCAACTTTTAATTTATCTGACAACTTATCTTTATTTGGTGAGTTACAGTTAATTAACTTAAGAATTGCTGGAGCTACTCAAACCATTACTAAATATGAATTTGATGGTCAAGACATAATGTCATCAAAAACTAAACAAGAATTAGAAACTGAATACGTAACAAGTTTAGATGAAAAATCTAATACTGATACTAACTCACCTATGAAGGAAATAGGTTCTTCTACCAATTACAATAGTTTAGGTTTAAATGTTGGTATTAAATTTAGATTTTAATCTATAAAAAATTTAAACTAATAAAAAAAAAGGCTATTCAAATTGAATAGCCTTTTTTATGTTTTAAATTTAATACTAATTTCCCCCATTCAGTAAACTTCCAAAAACTTTTTTAAGTAAATCTGTTACTTGAGCAACTGGGTCTTTTCTAATTTTTCTTTCTTCTTGCTTAACTAAATGAAACAATCCTTTAATTCCTCTGTCCGTCACATATCCGTCTAAATCTGTTGTTATTTCTGGTTTGTTTCTTAAACGTTGAACAAAATTATACTTTTCAGCTACAGGGTTCCAATATTGAGTTAATTTTACTTTTTCTATGGCATCATGTACAACAGGTCTAAAAGCAGTTATTAATTTACTTGTGGTGTGTTCCTGTAGATACATAGTAGCTGCTGAATCAGATCCTTTTAAAATAGTAAAACCATCAGAAATTGACATATTTTTAATGGCATCTACAAAAATAGGTGATGCTTTTTTTGAAGCTTCTTCTGCTGCTCTATTTAAAGTCGTATCAATCTTTTTTAATTGATTTTGAAAAATTCCTTTTTCATCACAATATTCTTTTATTTTTATTGCTGAAGGAGGAAATGGCAATTTAATTTCGGGTCTTTTAAAAAAACCGTCTGTCATAGATGCCATATTGGCACCATTTTTAATTCCAATAGTTAAAGCTTCTTTTAATCCTGCAATCACTTCTTCATTAGTTAAAGCAGGCTTTGTTGTTCCACCTGAACTTGATGTTCCTCCATTCACTACATCTGAAGCTGCTGCTTCTAAGATATCACATTGTGTAAATAACAATGTTGACATCAATCCAAATAATATTCCTAATCTTTTAATTTTCATATCTTTTTAATTTTAATTCGTCAAACTTAGTAATTTTGTAACTTACTTGCAAATGTAATACCAAAATGAACGCACACATAATTACTATTGGAGATGAAATATTAGTTGGACAAACGGTGGACACCAATTCAACTTATATTGCCCAACAACTCAACAGTATAGGAATTGCTGTCTCCGAAATACAATCTATAAAAGATGAAAAAGATGCCATTATTGACGCCTTGAAAAAAGCCTTAAAAAAAAATAAATTAATAATTTTAACTGGCGGCTTAGGACCAACCAATGATGATATTACTAAAAAAGTACTAACCGATTTTTTTAATGATAAGTTAATTTTGTATCCACAGATACTAGAAAAAATACAATCTTTCTTTAAAAAATTTAACAAACCATTTCTAGAGGTTAATCGTCAGCAAGCTATGCTACCTAAACAAGCAAAAATTATTGAAAATGATTTGGGTACAGCCTCTGGTATGTGGTGGACAACAAAAGAAAGTAAAGAAGTTATTTCATTACCAGGTGTGCCCTACGAAATGAAAGGATTAATTCAAAAAATAATTCCACAACTCAAAGCCAAACATCAACTAGGCGAATTATTTCACCATACCATTTTGTTTCAAGGTATTGGAGAAGCCAAGTTAGCAGATTTATTAAAAGAAAAAGAATCTGAAATCAGACAAAAAGGAATTACTGTGTCTTATCTTCCTTCTGTTGGACAAGTCAAATTTAGACTAACAGGAAAATTGTCTCAAAAAGAATATATTTTAGACACATTAAATCAAATTAAAAACCAATTTATAAAATATTGCTTTGGAGAACAAGATGAATTGCTAGAAGAAGTCATTGGACAATTATTAATTAAACATAACTTAACCATAGGCACAGTTGAAAGTTGTACAGGCGGAGCTTTAGCCTCTAAAATAGTTTCGATTGCGGGGTCATCAGCTTATTTTCAAGGTTCATTACTCACCTACTCTAATCACTTAAAACATCTTATTGCTGGAGTAGATAATGACTTAATAACAAAACACGGTGCAGTTTGCCAACAAGTGGTTGAGGCAATGGCTAAAAATGGAGCTAATAAATTGGATGTAGATTATTGTATATCAACAAGCGGAATAGCTGGACCTACTGGTGGAACAAAAGACAAACCCGTAGGAATGGTTTGGGTAGGTATCGCTAATAAAAATAAAGTGTGGTCTAAAGTATTTTATTTTGGTCATAACAGACAAAGAAATATTGAAGCTACTGTGTTATATTCGCTTAATTTTTTAAGGAGAATTATTCTAGGATTGGAATAACTCTTTTATTAACAAATAAACTTTTAATTGGTTATAAGTAGTAAAATCAGTACATTTGTAAAAAAAATAAAAAAAAATATATTTTTTATAACAAACATTAAAAAAAATTACTAAATTTGCGCTCCCATTTGGGAAGAATTAAGACTTAAATAATAAGCAAGATGTCAAGAATTTGTGAAATAACAGGAAAAAAAGTAATGTCTGGGAACAATGTTTCTCACTCAAAAAGAAGAACTAAAAGAAAGTTCTATCCAAACTTAATGACTAAGAAATTTTATATTCCGGAAGAAGATAGATATGTTACGTTAAAAGTATCAGCTGCTGCTTTAAGAACTATTAACAAAAACGGAATTTTAGCTACACTTAAAAAAGCTAAAGAACAAGGATACTATAAAGGATAATATTAGAAGAAGATGGCAAAAAAATCAAAAGGTAATAGAATTCAGGTAATTTTAGAATGCACAGAGCACAAAGAAAGTGGTAAACCGGGTACATCTCGTTACATTACTACTAAAAATAGAAAAAATACACCTGAAAGATTGGAAATAAAAAAATATAATCCAATTTTAAAAAGATACACAATTCATAAAGAAATAAAATAATAAGTTATGGCTAAGAAAACAGTAGCATCATTGCAAAAAGGTGGAGGAAAACAACATACCTTATGCGTAAAAATGGTAAAAACAGATAAAGGGTCGTACACTTTTAAAGAAGAGATTGTACATAATGACAAAGTAAAAGATTTCTTTGCTAAGAAATAATTTTTTACTTTCCTTAAAAATACTACAGCTTTCTCCATATATTTGGTGAAAGCTTTTTTTGTTTAATGTTGATGGATTATAATATCCTTCAATTAAAAAATTATTAATTATGGGAATATTCAGTTTTTTTTCTAAAAATAAAAAGGAGACACTTGACAAAGGATTAGAAAAAACCAAACAAGGGTTCTTGTCTAAAATTTCACGTGCTGTTGTAGGTAAATCTAAAGTAGATGCTGAGGTCCTTGATGATTTAGAGGAAATTCTAATTACGTCTGATGTTGGCGTTGAAACCACTTTAAGAATTATTGATAGAATTGAAAACAGAGTAGCCAAAGATAAATACATCTCTACTTCTGAATTAAATGGCATTTTAAAAGAAGAAATAGAGGGTTTACTTGAAGAAAATAACTCTAATGATGTTGAAGGGGTAGTTATACCAGATATTGACTCCAAGCCGTATGTTATTATGGTTGTTGGTGTAAATGGTGTTGGAAAAACTACAACCATAGGTAAACTAGCGCATCAGTTTAAACAAGCTGGAAAAAAAGTTGTACTTGGTGCTTCCGATACCTTTAGAGCTGCAGCGGTTGACCAGTTGATTATTTGGGCAGAACGTGTTGGTGTACCAATAGTCCAACAAGGAATGGGTGCCGACCCAGCATCTGTAGCTTTTGACACCCTACAATCTGCCAAAGCACAAGATGCTGATGTAGTGATTATTGATACCGCAGGAAGATTACATAATAAAGTCAATTTAATGAATGAATTGTCTAAAATAAAAAATGTAATGAACAAAATTGTACCAGGTGCTCCGCATGAAGTACTTTTGGTTTTAGATGGTTCAACAGGTCAAAATGCTTTTGAACAAGCTAAACAATTCTCACTAGCTACTGACATTACTTCATTAGCTGTAACCAAATTAGACGGAACAGCCAAAGGCGGTGTAGTTATAGGCATTTCTGACCAAATGAAAATTCCTGTTAAATATATTGGCGTTGGTGAAGGTATTGACGATTTACAAGTATTCAATAAAAAAGAATTTGTAGATTCTTTGTTTAATTAATAGTATAAATATGAAAAAACTGATATTATTATCCCTCTTTTTATTCATCTATACCTTTTCTTTTGCGCAAGATAAAAAAACTCAATGTCAAAAATTTCATACAGGAACTTTTTTTACAGTTGACAACAATGGAAAAGATACCATTATTTATGTTAGAGAAAAAAACAACCAAACTGAACATATTATTAAAAACGGAAAGGTTTTTAAATCTTTAAAACTTAAAGTGATATGGCTAAATGATTGTACTTACATTTTAAGAAATAATAAACACCCCAACAACTCCTCTAAATTTATTGTTGGTGATATAAAATGTAAAATTATCCAAACAGAAGATGATTTTTTTATCATAAAAGCTAAATCAAAAAAAGGTAAATGGATACTTATCAAATTTCATATTTACAACAAAGAATTTACATACAATGAAAACTAAAACCTTAAAAAAAAACAAAGTTAACGTTATTACATTAGGCTGTTCTAAAAACACTTTTGATAGTGAAGTTTTAATGGCACAATTAAAAGGCAATAATTTTGAAGTGGAGCATGAAGCCAAACAAGATGATTCTGAAATTGTAATTATTAACACTTGTGGATTTATTGATAACGCTAAACAAGAATCTATTGATACCATTTTGCGCTATGCTGATGCTAAAAAAGATGGTCAAGTTGATAAAGTATATGTTACTGGATGTTTATCGCAACGTTATAAAGATGACTTGGAAAAAGAAATGCCCGAAATTGATGGCTTTTTTGGTACAAGAGACTTGCCACGATTACTTAAAACTTTAAAAGCAGATTATAAAAAAGAATTGGTGGGTGAACGTCTATTAACCACTCCCACCCATTACGCTTACTTTAAAATTGCAGAAGGATGCGACAGACCTTGTTCTTTTTGTGCTATTCCTATAATGAGAGGCAAACACCAATCAACACCCATTGAAGATTTAGTTAACTCTGCAAAAAAACTCGCCATTAAAGGAACAAAAGAACTTATATTAATTGCGCAAGATTTAACTTACTACGGTTTAGATTTATACAAAAAAAGAAATTTAGCCGAATTAATTGAAAAATTAGCCCAAGTTGATGGAATTGAATGGATAAGGTTGCATTACGCCTACCCTTCTGGTTTTCCTATGGATGTGTTAGATGTTATCAATAAATATGATAATGTTTGCTCCTATTTAGATATGCCTGTTCAACACGCTTCAACCAATATGCTTACTGCTATGCGTAGAGGAATAACCAAAGAAAAAACCACTCAATTAATTAAAGACATTAGAGCCAAAGTACCCAATATTGCCATTAGAACGTCTTTAATTGTGGGTTATCCTGGCGAAACAGAAGAGGATTTTAACGAGATGATGAAATGGGTTGAAGAAATGCAATTTGAACGTTTAGGTGTTTTTCAATATTCGCATGAGGAAAATACACACGCTTACAATTTTGAAGATAATGTACCGTCAGAAATAAAAAGCCAAAGGGCTGAAGCAATCATGGAATTACAATCAGGAATTTCGTATGATTTAAATCAACAAAAAATTGGCAAAACATTTAAAGTTTTATTTGACAGAATTGAAGGCGATTATTTTATTGGTAGAACCGAATTTGATTCCCCTGATGTGGACAATGAGGTATTGGTTAAAATTGATGACAATACTTATTTAAGTGTAGGTGATTTTGCTAACATTAAAATTACCACCGCCGACCATTACGATTTATATGGTGTGATGGTTGATTGATTGTTAAAACCTATCCCAAAATTCACCTTTTAGTTTTTTTTACATTATTATCATCCCATTTTTTTGGGTTATTAATAATGTAATTTGAAATTCTATCAAATGACGATTGGTTATGAATAATAGAATCGTAAAATCGTGTTTGCCATTCAAAATTGTATCCTAACCTACGGGCATGTTTTGTTACCGCCGATTTATATGACCCAATAATTGACGATACAGAATTTTTACCAATATTTTGAAATCGTTTTTGCCCTATTGATTGTTGATGCGATTGCGATTGCGATTGTTGATGCGATTGCGATTGTTGATGCGATTGCGATTGTTGATGCGATTGCGATTG
>CAYQRJ010000004.1:0-10517 GCA_964419855.1 uncultured Crocinitomix sp. | reverse complement strand
ATTATTCAAAATTAAAATACCATGTATATGGTCCGGCATAACAATAAATTCACCCAATTGAATGTTTTTTGCATGATTTTTAATTTCAAACCATAAAATATTGGCTATTACACCAATATTAGATAGTTCCATTTTTCCATTTTTAATTTTACCAAAATATGGTTTTTTGTTTTTTGTACAGATGGTTATAAAGTAAGCAGATGACCATCTGTAATCCCAGTTTTGTAACCGTATAGATTCTATTTTATATTTATTTTTAAATTGTTTTGACATTTATGTTAATTTACATTTTATAAATATAGTGATTTTAATTGAAATCAAAATACCCTACCCCTGATTGTAGTGACATCCTTTTGATAAAGGGTTTTACAAAATGTTAAAATAATTAAAGCGACCTGAGAAGCTTTAAGTGCTTTTACATTTTGTTAACCGTTTGAAAAAGATAAAACGGAAAGCGGGAAATAGGTTCTAAAATTTTAAGTTTTACAACTTTTTAACAGCTTTAAAATACCTTTTTGAAAATATAATTTTTAACTTTATCGTTTTAAATTAAGTGTTATGAAAAATTTAGTTTTAGTTGTTATTCTTTTGTTGACTATATCTGCTAACGCCAATTCTCCTTTATGGATGCGTTATCCGAGCATTTCGCCTGATGGTAGTAAAATAGCTTTTGCTTTTCAAGGCGATATTTTTATTGTTAGTACAAAAGGAGGTAAAGCAACTCAAGTTACTCAGCACAATGCTCACGATTTTATGCCCGTGTGGTCTAATGATAGTAAAAAAATAGCTTTTGCCTCTAACAGATATGGTAATTTTGATGTGTTTTTAATGTCGTTAAATGGTGGTCAGCCTAAAAGATTAACTTACCATTCGTCAAACGATTACCCTTACACATTTACCAATGATGACAAAAATGTGGTGTTTGGCTCTACAAGGTTAGATGATGTAAATTCTGTTCAGTTTCCTTATGGTCGTTTAGGTGAATTGTATCAAGTCAATTTAAAGGGTGGACGAGAAATACAGTTGTTAACCATAACTGCAGAAGATGTTCAATTTAATCAATCTGGTCAAAAGATTATTTTTCATAACAAAAAGGGGTATGAAGACCCTTGGCGTAAACACCATACCTCATCTGTTACCCGAGATATTTTTACTTATGATTTTAAATCTAAACAATATAATCAACTAACTAATTGGAATGGTGAGGACAGAAATCCTGTTTTTATTGATGAGGATAATTTTTACTTTTTATCGGAAAAATCGGGAAGTTTTAATGTGTGGAAAGGTAATGTTAATAATCCCTACTCTGTGCAAATCACTAATTTTAAAACTCATCCTGTAAGGTTTTTATCAAAATCAAAAAACGGAACGCTTTGTTTTGGTTATGATGGCGAAATATATACTATAATTAACGGTAAATCTCAAAAAGTAAACATTACCATTTTTAAGGATAATGTGGCTAATGATGTCGCAATAAAACCTGTCAGAAATAAAGTGTCTGATTTTTCGGTATCGCCAGACGGTAAACAAGTGGCTTTTATTCACAGGGGTGAAGTTTTTGTAACCTCAACCGAATATGCCACCACTAAAAGAATTACCAATACACCAGAGCAGGAACGTAGCGTATCTTTTAGCCCTGATGGTAAAAAATTATTATATGCAGGCGAAAGAGATGGGTCTTGGAACATTTATGAAACATTTATTAAAAGAGAAGACGAAAAGTATTTTTATAATGCAACTTTACTAACCGAAAAAGAAATTGTAAACAATGGGCAAGAAACTTTTCAGCCACAATATTCTCCTAACGGCAAAGAGGTGGCTTTTTTAGAAAACAGAACCACCATTAGAATTATTAATTTAGATAGTAAAAAAATTAGAACCGTTTTAGATGGACAATACAATTATTCTTATTCTGATGGTGACCAATATTTTACTTGGTCGCCTGATAGCAAATGGATTTTAGCTCAGTTTTTTGAGTTTGAAAGATGGACTTCTGATGTAGGATTAATTAATGCTTCTGGTAAAGAAAAGCCCATTAATTTAACTCAAAGTGGTTATGATCAAGGTAGCCCAAAGTTTGCTATGGATGGGGAAATGATTTATTATTCAACTGGTAAATTTGGTTTTCGTTCGCATGGGGGGTGGGGTAACCAGAGTGATGTGGAAGCCATTTTTTTAACGCAAGACGCTTATTATAAATTCACTTTAAATAAAGAGGAATATGAGGAATGGAAAGAGTTAAAAAAAGATAAAAGCAAAAACGATAAAGATAAAACCGAAAAAAAGGAGGAAAAAGACAAAGAAAAAAAAGAAGAAGACAAAGCGGAGATTGATCCTTTAAAAATTGAATTAGACGGTATTGAAAACAGAAAAGTGAGATTAACCATAAACTCCTCTTTTTTAAGTGATTTTTTAGTAAACAATGAGGGAACTGAAATGTATTATTTGGCTAATTTTGAAAAAGGTCTTGACCTATGGAAAACTGATTTTAAAGAACATAAAACTAAAATTTTATCAAAACTAAGCAGTTGGGTTGGTGGAATGGAATTTGACGAAAAAGAAGCGCATATTTTTATGGTTAAAAATGGTGGCTTAGCCAAAGTTGATGTTAAATCAGGAACGCCAAAACCCATTAGTTTTAGTTCTGAAATGAATTTGGATTATGCCAACGAACGTGCTTATATGTTTGAACACGCTTGGCGTCAGGTACGAGAAAAATTTTATGTAAAAGATTTACATGGCGTAGATTGGAATTTATACAAAAAAGAATATGCTAAATATTTACCCTACATTAACAATGGTTTTGATTTTGCTGAAATGTTATCGGAATTATTAGGTGAATTAAACGCATCTCATACAGGAGCAAGATACCGCCCTCACAGTAAAAATAACGACCAAACTGCTGTATTTGGCTGTTATTTTGACAATAAATATGATGGTGATGGTTTAAAAATAGTTGAAATTTTACCTAAAAGCCCTTTAATTTATGCCAACCATAAAATTAAAGCCGGTACTATTATAACATCAATTGATGGTGTAGAATTAAAAAAAGACATTAATTATTATCCACTTTTAAATCACAAGGTAGGCAAAAAAGTGTTGTTGGGATTGAAAGGAGCAGACGGCAAAAATTGGGAGCAAATTGTTAAACCCATTTCTGTATGGCATCAATTAGAATTGGCTTATTTAAGATGGATAAAAAAATGTGAAACCACCGTTGATGAATTATCTAATGGAGAATTAGGGTATGTTCATATTAAAGCTATGGGGTCAAGTAGTTATAGAGAATTATTTGATAAAGCTTTAGGTAAGTTTCATACTAAAAAAGCATTAATCATTGACACTCGTTTTAATGGTGGCGGTTGGTTGCATGATGATTTAGCCACATTTTTATCGGGTAAAATGTATATGAAGTTTGAACCAAGAGGACAAAAAAATATGGGAGGTGAACCAATATGGAAATGGCAAAAACCCTCTTGTGTTTTAATGAGTGAAGGTAATTATTCTGATGCTCATTTGTTTCCGTTTGCTTACAAATCGCTTGGTATTGGTAAATTAATTGGAATGCCTGTACCAGGAACAGGTACTGCCGTTTGGTGGGAAACTATGATTGATGGTCAAACTGTATTTGGCATTCCGCAAATAGGTATGAGAGCAGTTAAAGAAGGGTATTTGGTTGAAAATCACGAACTGCAACCCGACATTAAAGTAAATAACGAATATGACCAGTTTACAAAAGGTATTGACCAACAACTAAAAGCTGCCGTGGCTGAAATGATGAAGTAAAGGTGGTAAATGGTAATTGTTAAACACAAATACATTTTTTGTTTTGCTTTAACCTTTTTTTTAATGGGATGTGGAATATCCGATATTAAAAAAGTTAAGGACAATCAAAATATCACCAACCTTAATTTAAGCTATCAAAGGTTACATGACATCCCCTCTGATGTATTTAAACTAAAGAACCTAAGAGTTTTAAACCTTGATCATAATAAATTAACTGAAATTCCACCAGAAATTGGTCAATTAAAAAACTTAGAAAAACTTATTTTAAGCTCAAACGACATTGTTACAATTCCTAAAGAAATTGGAGAACTTAAGCGCTTAAAAAAACTATCTATACAAAATAATGCAATAATGCAATTACCCCAATCTATTGGCAATTTAAAAAATTTAGAGGTTTTAAAAATAGGATATAATTACATAACTCAATTACCTAACTCTATTTGTAACTTACCCCATTTAACTCAACTATATGCCCAGTATAATGAATTAAAAACATTGCCAGACAGTATTGGTAAACTACCACTCACCGATTTATTTATTAACAAAAATCAAATTAATCAATTACCTGATAGTTTTTATAATTTACATCATTTAATACGGCTAAATGTTGCCTACGCAGGACCATTGTTTAAGTTTGATAATAGAATTTGTGATATGAGGAAATTGGAACGATTATATATTGATCAAACCACATTAAACTTTTGCCCAAGATGTCTTGAATTAAGATGGAGAAGTAATTTTAGATTCTCAATTATTTTAGAATAATAATCCTTTAAGAATGTACAACCTTGCATTAATAGTGCCTGGAACAAGATTCGAACTTGCACGACCTTGCGGTCACCACCCCCTCAAGATGGCGTGTCTACCAATTCCACCACCCAGGCATTAAAGATGATGCAAAACTAACAATAATGTATTTACTTTAGTAATTTTAGTTAATAAAATTTAAAATGCGACATTTTGTCAGTAAATTATTAAACAATCCAATTTATAGTTTTAACTTTGCAAAAAAATAATTAATTTTTATACTACTGAATGATTACAATAGATTCTAATAAAACCATTGAGGAAAACAGACAAGGTGAGGTGATGGAAAAAGAAGGAGGCACAAACCTTAAAAAACTTTATATGGAAAGTTATGGTTGCCAAATGAATTTTTCTGATAGTGAAATTGTGGCTTCTATTTTAATTGCTGATGGTTTTTCAACCACTCAAGACCCTAAAAATGCAGATGTTATTTTAATGAATACTTGTTCTATTAGAGATAATGCAGAACAAAGAGTTAGAAATAAATTAAGCCAATATCAAAAACAAAAAAGAGAAAACCCTAAATTAATTATTGGAATTTTAGGTTGTATGGCAGAACGCCTTAAAAAAAATCTGCTTGAAGAAGAAAAATTAGTGGATTTAGTAGCAGGTCCCGATTCATACCGTGAATTGCCTTTGTTAATTAAAGAGGTAGAAAGCGGTCAAAAAGCAGTTAATGTATTGTTATCTCGTGAGGAAACTTATGCCGATATTTCGCCTGTTAGATTAGGTAAAGGAGGAGTTACTGCTTTTATATCAATTATGAGAGGGTGCGACAATATGTGTTCTTTTTGTGTAGTGCCTTTTACAAGAGGACGTGAAAGAAGTCGAGCACCAGAAACCATTATTAAAGAAGCTCAAGAATTATTTAACCAAGGGTATAAAGAGGTGACTTTACTAGGTCAAAATGTTGACAGTTATAGATGGAACATCAATAAAAAAAATGAAATTATTGACAAAACTAAACCTGTAGTTAATTTTGCTAATTTGTTAGAAATGGTCGCAAAAGTTAACCCAGATTTAAGGGTGAGATTCTCTACATCCCACCCCAAAGATATGACTGATGAAGTACTTGAAACTATGGCTAAATACGAAAATATATGTAAATATATTCACTTACCAATTCAGTCGGGTAATAATGATGTGCTTAAAAGAATGAATAGAGGTTATACCAAAGAATGGTATATGGACAGAATTAATTCAATTAAACGAATTATGCCTGATTGCGCCATTTCAACCGATATTATTACTGGATTTTGTGGTGAAACGGATGATGAATTTCAAGATACAGTTGCGGTTATGAAAGAAGTGCAATATAATTTCTCTTATATGTTTTTCTATTCTGAAAGACCTAAAACTTTAGCCGAAAGACGTTTTGAGGATGATGTGCCTTTGGAAGTGAAAAAGAAAAGATTACAACAAGTTATCGATTTACAATTAGAAATGTCAAAAGCTTATAACCAAACTTGCTTAGGTAAAACTTTCAAAGTGCTGATTGAAGGCACATCAAAAAAATCTAAAACGGATGCTTATGGTAGAAACTCACAATATGTTACAGTTATTTTTCCTATTGAAAATTTTAAAGTAGGCGATTATGTTAATGTTAAAATTGAATCGGCTACGGCTACAACTTTAATTGGTAAAGCTGTTAATTAATAAAAAAACATTATGACTGTTCAACAAGTAAAACAAAGATTTGGTATAATTGGTAACTCCCCTGCTTTAGATAGGGCTTTAGACGTTGCCATAAGAGTAGCTCCTGCTGACATTAATGTGCTTGTAACTGGTGAAAGTGGAACAGGTAAAGAAAATATACCAAAAGTTATTCATCAATTAAGTTCAAGAAAACACAATGTTTATATTGCAGTAAATTGCGGGGCAATACCAGAAGGAACTATTGATTCTGAATTGTTTGGACACGAAAAAGGAGCGTTTACAGGAGCACACGATAAACGTAAAGGTTATTTTGAGGTAGCAGATGGTGGAACAATTTTTTTAGATGAAGTAGCTGAATTACCAACCTCTACTCAGGTTAGATTGTTAAGAGTGTTAGAAACAGGGGAATTTTTACGTGTAGGCTCATCTAAACCCATTAAAACAAATGTAAGGGTGGTTGCCGCTACCAATGAAAATTTATTACAATCTGTTGCCAACGGAAAGTTTAGAGAGGATTTGTATTACAGATTAAGCTCTGTTCCTATTCATTTACCACCTTTAAGAGAGCGAAAAGAAGATATTTATTTATTGTTTAGAAAATTTGCTCAAGAATTTTCAGAAAAATATAGAATGCCACCAGTAAGATTAACAGATGATGCCATACAATTACTCACTCAATATCGCTGGCCAGGTAATATTCGTCAATTAAAAAATGTAACCGAACAAATATCGATTATTGAAAAAGAAAGGTTAATTAATGCCGTAATTTTAAAATTCTATTTACCAGATCATATCCCATCAAGTTTGCCTGTTTTGCACGGTTCAGCCACTAATAATAAATCTTTAGATGCTGACTTAATGTACAAAGCTATTTTTGAGCTTAAAAAAGAGGTAGATGATTTAAGGCAAATGGTGTTAGGTATTTTACAAGGTAGTTCAGTGTCAGATAACGATAAAATAAAACTCTTATCTCATCACACCGAAAATGGTCATACATCTATTATATCTCCTATTGATAACAGTCACAATACATCTTTTAACGACAACAGATTTAATCATCCAAATCAACCTAACAATCAAGTTATTGAAATTGAGGAATCTTTGTCTTTAGCTGATAAAGAAAAAGAATTAATTATTAAAGCGTTAGATAAATACAAAGGCAAACGAAAATATGCCGCCAAAGAGTTAGGCATATCCGAAAGAACACTTTATCGTAAAATAAAAGAATATAATATTGATAAATAAGATGTCGTTTTATATATTTACAATCTAAATGAAAAATGTTTTTTACATACTGCTTATTATGGGGTTGCATTCTTGCTTTTCCTATTCTTTGGTAGATGGAAGTATTGATGCTAAAACTTTTTCAGTTTCTATTTTTGATGAACAAGCTGCCAATGCCCCAGCAGGTTATGGTGGGCAATTTACCGATTATTTAAAAAATTACATTATTGGCAGAACCAAATTAAAACTTCAAAATTTAGATGCCGACATACAAATTAGTGGAAAAATTGTTGGCTATAACACCGCTCCTCTTGCTGTTCAATCTGATGAAAATGCAGCTTTAAGTCGTTTAACTGTTACTATGTTTGTAAGTGTCATCAACAACATTAAACCCGAACAAAGTTTTGAGCAAAATTTTAGCAATTTTTCAGATTTTAATTCTGGTGATGATTTAAGCTCTGTTGAAACTCAATTACTTGAAGATATCAACCGAAAAATAGCGCAAGACATAGTAAACAAACTATCATCTAACTGGTAATGAACGTAGATAAAATAGCATATTTAATTAATCACCCCAAATCAATTGATGGCAACGATTTGGAGCAAATTAGTGTGGTTAGAGAAAAATACCCTTACTCATCAACATTAAATATGTTATACCTAATTGGCTTATCATCTAATGGTAGCATTTCTTTTGATGAAGAATTAAAAAAATATTCAATAAATGTTAATGATAGAGAAAAACTTCATCAACTCATCCATTCACCAACTAACATTTTAGAGGTAAATATTGATGAAGTCAATCAAACCATTGAAAAAGAAACAAAACCTGAATTGATTAATAATGTAAAAACTGAAGTAGAGACTATTAAATTAGTTAAAGAGGATAAAAAAGAAACTTATCAACCTAAAGCAGAAGATGATTTAAGCCAAATTATAAAAGATTTACAAGCTAAAGTTGATGCGCTTAATAAAAAAGAGACTCAACCTAAATTAAATGAAATTCAAAAAGATTTATCTGAAAAATCAAATGAAATTCAAGAGGTAAAAAATGAAATACCAATTGTTGAGGAAATTGATAATGAAGAGATTATTACAGCTCAAACTGAAACAGAAATAGATAATGGTGTTGAGAAAAAACAGCAAATAATTGTTGATGAAACTGATAAATTAGATGGTGTTAAAGAGAGTGATGTCAACGATAATGAAACCTCAAAAATTTTGGAAGTTGATGTGATGAGTCACGCTATTGAAACCGCTTTTGAATTAGATGTTGAAAATATTATTAGAGAAGATGAACAAATAAATGAATCCTTTGATGTAAAAAAAGAAGACAAATCAATTGCCGAATTAGATATTGACCCCAATCAATTATCTTTTTCTGATTGGTTAAAATATAAACAAGGTAAACTAAAAATAAAAGCAGCTGAAACAGAAGATCATCAAAAACCAACCTTAACAAAACAAGAAATTGATGAGCTTTTAAATAAATTTATTGAAGAAGAACCAAAAATTTCTCGTCCTAAAAAAGAATTCTTTAATCCAGTTAAAAATGCTAAGCAAAGCCTTGATGAATCAACAGTTTTAGTAAGCGAAACACTAGCTAAAATTTACTGGATGCAAAAAAATTATGACAAAGCAATTAAAGCTTATGAGCAATTAAGTTTGCGAAATCCAAAAAAAAGCAGTTTCTTTGCAAACCAAATTAATAAAATTAAAAAAGAAATTAATTAAAAAATATAAAAAATGACGTTATTATTAATCTTAATCATTATTGTTAGTATTGCATTAATACTATTTGTTTTAGTTCAAAATCCAAAAGGTGGAGGATTAAATTCAGAGTTTGGATCAGCTGTTCAATTAGGTGGAGCCAAAAGAGCCACAGATATTCTTGAAAAAGGATCTTGGGGACTAGGAATTACTTTAGGTATTTTATGCTTGGTAGTAGCAACTTACTATAAGCCAACTACTACATCAGGTGATGAAGTTGAAGACACAAGAGTTAACACTTCAGAAATTCCTGTAAACACAGGTGGAAATGATTTACCTCCAAGTACAACAACACCACCTCAACAGTAAAAAACACCATATTAAAACATTAAAATGCCAATTCGTCTTTTGACAAATTGGCATTTTTTATATTCAATTTAAAATAAATCGGGTTAAAGTTATAAAACCAGTTATAAAATTTAATTTACTCTTGCTTAATTGTAACTTTTAAGTTACATTTGTATTATGAATAATAAAGTCAGAAAAGTAATATCATATAAACACTACTTTGAAGACTTTTTAAAAAAACAACCTATAAAAGTACAAAACAAAATATTTAAAGTTATTGAAGCTATAGAAACATTAGAAAGAGTTCCAACTAATTACTTGAAGAATTTAAAAGGGACTGACGGGCTTTATGAAGCTAGAATTAAATTAGCATCAAATATTTGGAGGGTTTTTTGTTTTTTTGATAAGGGAAAATTAGTAATTTTATTAAATGGATTTACAAAAAAAACTCAAAAAACACCTAAAAATGAAATTAATAAAGCGTTGAAATTAATGGCTGAATATTACGAAAATAAAAAAAAGTAAATAATGGAAACTAAAAGTTGGAAAAAAATAAAGGATGAAATTTATGGTAAAAAAGGCACTGAAAGACGAGATGCTTTAGAAAGAGAATTTGAAAGTTTAAAAATTGGACTTTTATTAAAAAAAGCTAGAGAAGATAAACATTTGACTCAAGAACAACTTGGCGAAATAATTAATAAAAAACGAACTTATATTTCTCGAATTGAAAATAATGGAAGTAATTTAACCTTAAAAACATTATTTGATATTGTAGAAAAAGGATTAGGTGGTAAAGTTAATATTTCAATAGACTTTTAGAAAAAAAAATCCTAATTACAACACTAAAAAAAGTAAAGAACACTTTTGATAGAAAAAATGCCAATTCGTCTTTTGACAAATTGGCATTTTTTATTGACAAAAAATACACCTTAATTTTACTTTTGGCAGTTTTAAAACTTTGGCACAAATTCTGACAATTGCCTATT
>CAYQRJ010000003.1:7803-28188 GCA_964419855.1 uncultured Crocinitomix sp. | reverse complement strand
TCTCTAACATTTTAGGAACGTAGTTAGGATTAATGTTTTCTACTGTAATGTTGGTTGAGGTAGTTTCATCAGAATTTTCATCAATAAATTGTTGGTCTATCTTAATCTCATTTTCAACTTCAGTTTTAATGGAATTTAAGTTTTTTAAACGTTTTTCTAAATCTTTTTTATTGCTTGGATTATTTTTCAGTTCCTCCTCTATAGTTTTAATTTGCTGATTAGTTTTTCTTAATAAAATTTTATTTAGCGCTTGTTTTTCTATGGCTTTATCTAAATCTGTTCGATTGGAATTTTCAATATTTTGTAATTGAGTAGTGTAATTTGATAAAATATCATCTTTAGTAACTTTTGATTTCACATTAGATATATCTTCAATTGAATTAGGCTCAACAACTGGTTGGTTAGGGTTATTTTCTATTTGATTTTTTATTTTTTTGTATTCATCCAACTGTGTTTTAGCCGATTGATTGTTAGGGTCATTTTCAATAATGGCTTCTGTCTCTTGAATTTTTTCATCAAGTGCATTGGCAGTATTTTCATTCAAGGTTTTAATTTTTTCTTGCTTTTGCTGGCTACTTAAATCAGATTGATAAATTTCATCTAACTTTTTACCATAATTAGGATAAGCCGTTTCAATAATTTCACCATCATTTACATTGGTGATTGCTGTAGCAGATGTACCATTTAATATTTGATTATTTTGTTCAATATTTCTTTCGGCTTTTTCGTACAAGGTATCTAATTGTTGCATCTTGTTTTGCAATGCCAGATCATTTGGGTTTTCATCTAACAATTTTTGCGTTTTAATGCGTTCATAATCTATTTTTTGCTTCAACTCCTCATTTAATTCATTTTCTTTAATTCTGCGTGCATTATCGTCAGTAATAGAATTAATTTGATTAAGTTTATTGTCATAATCATCAATTAACTCATACTCGCTAACCGTTTGAGTTTGGTCAGTTGCAACTGATGTTCCATTAATTTTATCTTGTTTAGCTTTTTCAAGTCTGGCAATTTCGCCTTGAATTTTTTCTTTTTCAACCTGATTTGTAGTTTGATTTAATTTATCTTTTTGGGCTTTAATTTCATTATCATAAGCGGTTTCCCATTCACTAACGGTTAAATCGGTTCTACTTTCGTCAAGTCCTGTAATGCTCACATAGTTACCCTTAACGCCATTATCAGCTAATACTTTATCTATTTTAGAAAACTCACTATTTATTTGATTACTATTAGATTTATTTTTGATGCTATTTATTTCATCATTGGATAATTCTTTTGTGTAATTAATGTTTTCATAACTTGGATCTTGTATTTTTTTAGCTTGGTCAACCAAGTCTGTAGATGTTTTATTTGATGAGACTTTATATAGTTCTTTTTCTTTTTGTTGTATGGATTGCTTCAGTAAATCTAATTCAGATTCATTAGAATTGATTATTTTTTCTAAACGGTCTTTTTCTTTACGTTTTTTAGCGTTTTCATAATCAATTTTAAGGTTTTTATTTTGTTTTTCGAGTTGAGATTTTCGGTTGTTTAATTGTACCAATTCATCATTAATTTTAGAATATTGTTTTTGATTTTCATTTCCTTCTTTTTCAATTCGTTCTATAACCGTTGTGTTATCAGCATTTTTAACTTGATTTTGAAAGTAGGTTTGATTTTTACTAACCACATTTGTCAACGCTATTCGGTCGCCTTCATCTATAGATTTAACATCTACTAATGTTTGCTTTGATTGAATTAAGTCTTGATTTAACTTAACGGTTTCTGATTGAATTTTTTCTCCCAATTCTACATATTTTTGTGATTCGGAGTGTAATTTTTTAGCTTGTTCATTTTTAACAAATGCCTCTTGCAATAATTTATTTTTTTCGTCAGGGTTATTGGTGTTTTCAGCTTGGGTTATTAAATCGTTGGCATCATTAATTAACTCATCTGCTTTTTGATTATTTTCTTGTGCTAAATGTAGAGCAATGTTTGTATTTTTTCTATTCTCTTCAATTTGAGTTTCTAACTCCTCTACCCTATCTTCCACCACTTTTTCAACATCAGATTTTGTTGAGTAAGGGTCAAGTCCAGCATCTACAAATATTTTATCCGTTTCGTGTAGTTTATCTAATGAGTCTAAATCAAATTGGTCGGCATTTGGGTTAAGTTCGGACATTTCTTTATATACCTCTGCTAAAATTTGGGTAGGATTATCAAAATATTCATCAAATAATGGCTCAACTTTAATGGTTTCTCCATTAACTGCATCATTATAATGCGTTACTCTCATTTTTAAAGGTCTAAACTCTTTTAAATAAGGAATTTCAACCACAGCTTGATGTGATACTTCTCTACCATCAACAGTCATTGTAAAAGTATATTTACCACTTTTTGGAAATGTAATTAAAAAGTCGCCATTTTTAGTTTTAGATTTATAAGTTCCAATTTCTGCTCCATTATTAAAATCATTAATTATAAACTCAATTGATTTATTGGCAGGATTAATTTCATCAATAAAACTTCCTTTAATAACGGCAAATTGCATTGGAATTTTTTCGACCCTAACTTTGTAAACCATTATTTTATCTTGCTCACTCTCTCTTGCAGATGAAAAATAAGCCAGTCTATCTAAACTATCTACCACATAAAAAATATCATCATCAGGAGATGAAATGGCAAAATCCATATTTTCGGGAGCGCTAAATGTATTATTGTTTGGATTATATTTACTTCTAAACACATCATATCCTCCCATAGAATTATGTCCTTTAGAACTAAAATACAAATACTGTCCATCTGGACTCATATATGGATAATTTTCATCTAAATTAGTGTTAACACCTCCTTGAATTTTTTGAGGCAAAGCCCACTGTCCGTTTGGTAATTTTTTTTGCACATAAATGTCTAACCCTGTTGAACCGTCTTTACCATAAGATGAATAATAAATATAAGGCGAATTTTGCGGAAAATGAATAACGGGTCTGTGCCCTACTTTTTTATCGTATTTAGACTGAAATTGGTCAGTAACTATAATGTTTCCACCAAAATCTTTTAATTTATATAATTCATAAAAGTCTTGTTTTTTTATTTCTGTTTTTTCAACAACAATGATGTCGGTAATATTGGTTAACAGTTTTTTACCATATTTACAAGCTTTAATATCAGCATCAACATTTAGTTTTTTTAGTTGAGATGGTGTAGCTGTTTCTTTAAATTTTTTATAATATTTTAAAGCTAAATCAAATTGATAATTCAAATGATAGGCTTTTCCTAAATAGTAAAACGCCCTATTATCTATACCTGGTTTTTTAACCGCAAAGCTTAAATGATTAATGGCTTTTTTCTTATCATCACCTTTAGAGTAGATAAGACAAGTACCATATTTAAAATTTATTTCGGGGTCTTTTGCATAATTTTGTGATGAAATGACTCTTAAATAGCCTTTTTTAGCTTTTAAAAACTCCCCTTTTTCAAAATAAGTATCAGATTCTTTTTTTATTTCCTCTAAAGTTTGAGCATAAGTATTACTATATCCAAAAATGGATAGCATTACCAACAAAATATACGCTACACTTCTTTTCAACCGTAATTATTTTCATAAATGTGCACCCAATTTAACAATTAAGCACAACAAACCACAACTTAGTACGGATTTCAGGGATAAAAGTTCACAAAAAATACAACTATTTTATATTATTCACCAAACAGACTTTTAAACTGAGCAATATAAATTGATTTATTAGAAAATTCATAATATAATTTTTTCTGTTTTCTTTTATCTTCTTTTAACTCTAGCAAGTAATCACGTAATTCTTTATTAGATGTAAACACTTGTAGCTTTGTATCTTTAGCAATTCTTTCAAAATGATAAAAATACATTTTAGCTCCTGGCAATTGAACCATAAATGATAATTTATTACCTCTACCCTTTTGTTTTTCATCTTTTACTGAGTATTGAATGGCTAATCTAACTGTAAAATCTTTAAAGATTGGCATATCATACAAGTTTACAATTCCAATATTACTGCTTGATAAAAAGGCTTTACTTCTGTTATCCCATTTTAAACGTAAATTGGTAAAATAAATTGGTTTTTGCATTGGTTTTGGTATTTTTTTAACCTCACCTTTAACCAAATAATCAGATTTTATATTTTCGGCAGTGGCTTCATCAACATCTTCTTTAATGGCTTGTTCTAAGGTATTGGTGTTAAAATCAATTCCTAGTAATTCTTCAGTTGACATAATTTTATCGCCCATCATTTTCATAGCTTTTTCATCATAATAAAAATCTAAAGCACCAGAAACATTCATAGTTGTTATACCAGTTTGCATATTATAATTAACTGTTCCTACAGGTTTAAAAGTTACATCTGGTAAATCGGTTTGTAAATCAACTCTACCGTCACCATTCATAGAACAGCTTTTAGTGTGCAAACTAATGTAGTTACCTTTTTCGGCTCTGTTCACCAATTTGTCTTTAGATGCAATTCTAAATTCAGACGCCCCTTCATTATAAGTTAAAACACCTGATGAGGTAAACAGTATTTTATCGTCATCATTTTCAAGTGCAGATAAAAAGGCGGGGTAAATACCTAAACTATCATAATCTGATGTATTTCTAAGTACAATACCAACAGCAATGGGATTACCTTCAAGGTCTTTCATTTCGTTATTAACAGGTATTTGAATGTTTTCTGGATCAATTTCAGCTTTAAACTTCATCCAGTTTTTAGCAAATTGGTCACATTCGTGATTAATTCTTGTTGCTCCGTCAAACGTTAAAAACTGATTAGCAGCTTGTAAATGAATTTTACCATAAAAATCAAACTGAGGGCTTAATTTAAAGTTTTCTTCTTTTGTAATTTCACCAACTGCAATGGTTTGGTCAGTTGTATCTGGTTTTATCTCTGTTAAAACAATTTTACTTTCTTTTTTATTGGCTGCTGTATAAATATAGTTACCATTTGCGGTGTATTTACGTCTGGCAGTAATTTCAACGTGAGCATTGGTTATGGTGTGGTATTTAGTAACAAAATTGGCTACAATGGTTGCATCTTCAAAAGGGTCCATTTTAGCTTTTTTACGCACAATTATTCTTTGGTCAGCTGGAGATATTCTAGCATCTGCAATATCAATATATTCAATTTTATCGCAAGTAATTACCTTATCTTTGGTACTAAACTTAGCTTTTGGAGCTCTAAAACTTAAAGAATCTTGGTCGGGATGAACAGAAAAGAAGTTTGGACCTGCCAAATCAAGTTCAGAATCTATACTAACATCATTGTCGGCAGATTTATCCATATCAATTTCATCACTATCCATTATCCATTTAAACATATCCATATAACAATAATATTGATTCTGAGGAAAATCAACTTTAGAAGTTCCGTCATTTGATTTAAACTCACCTACACGCTCTTCTAAATCAACATGTGCATTAACATTATTGGTGGCAAAAGAAATTTTATCATCTTCTTTTCCTTCACCTACATCAGCCAAATCAAAATTAGCCGTATCAGCATCTATTACCCAACGACCATAATCAAAATTAGTTGAGGATAGTTTGGCTTTTTCAAAAAACATATTTCCCCACCCTGTCATTCCTTTTTTTGACAATTTGGTTTCACCTGCCATAATCACCTGTTTATCAAACAAATAAATAGGCGCTTTAGTTGAACGGGTTTTAAGGATATCTTGCTTAGGTAAATAGGTCACCATTACTCCATTTCCAACTACATCTGGTACTTCCATTCCTTGAGATTTAGTTTGTCCTTTATTGGTAAATTCAGAAATTCCCATTGTAGAATCTGCAAAAAACACAAAATCTTTACTGACAGTATGTGAAGTTAAAAAGTCAATCTCTCCAGAACCTCTTAACCCATGATTACTCAAGCGGATATCGTTGTTGTATTTGGCATCATCACCATAAAAATTATAGCCTCCTTTTGGTGCTTTAGTTTTAAACCCAAAAGAATAATCCTCTTGTATTCTCAACTCCTCTTTAAACACTGGAAATATCCCTGACGATCTAAATTCACCTGGAAAAACCACCGAATATTCATCATAATTATCTAAACTATCAAACACAAAAGGGTCTAATTTAAAATAAAATGTTGTGCTATCATACGTTCCATTATAAATGGCTTTATGGTCGTAAAATACATAGGACGGTTTTTTAGTTACTAATTTAGGAAAATCTGTTATTTTTTTATTGTTCCCCGAACGGTTACTTGGGTCATCAATTTGTATTTCTCCTTTAAATTTTTCAATGTGCGATATCATTGGCACCAACTTATTGTATCCACCATAAATTGGTTTTACTCTTAATAAAGTTTGATTTACCTCAAGCAAGTGAATTTTAAAATTTTCATAATCAAAAGTAGCATCTGTTGGATAGGTTTCTAATTTACCAGCACTCACCGAACCTGCAAATAAAAAATCTCTATTTTTTTTCATGACCAGTTCACCGTCTTTTGGAAACACCACTACCCTTTGTAAAACAGATAATTCAACATAACTTACCTCATTTAGTTTTAAATCTAAAGATTTTAAATTAAGCGTACCAAAACTTGATTTGGTTAGTTTTCTTTTGTTAAGTTCTACAACTCTTTTATTATAAGCTATGGCATCTTTATCAGGTGAACCATCTTGACGCACTTCATTTTTCTTTTTTAACGGGTTAAAATTAGATGTAAATACAATATCGTCATAATCACTTTTACCAGCTTTGGCATCAATATACTTTTTGGTTTTTGGCAAAATAGTTATGGTTTGTTTTGATTTGTTATAAGTGATAAACCCCAAATTGGCTAAATCTAATAAAATTGGAATAGCTCGTTGATTGGTGACTCCCATAAACGTAGCCGCCTCACTAATTGGATAGGTTTCTTTATCATATTTGTAATAATATTTATAAACTGCTACAAGTGGATGCATACTACTCATTCCTTGTAACTTGGTATAAAGTTTATCATTAAAATAATCTTTTGATTCAAAGTAGGCTACTTTTTTAGATGAGCCGTAATTCCATGTAAAATCAAGATTTGGGTTGTCTTTAGTCCAAACAATTTTTTCTACAAAAATTTCTAATTGATGATATGAATCAGAAAATGGCGCTTGAGCTAACCCTTCTTTAGAACGAGATAACTCTACTTTTTTTGTATCATATTTAAAAATTAAACCTGGATGAAAGATTGAATCTGTTTCGCTTAAATACAAAACTGTTCTCGCTTCATTGGCATCAACTCCCTTGGCATTAATTTTAATTCTTTTAGCACTGGTTTTAATAAATGTTTTTCCGTTTTTGTAAAAAATTAATGATGCCAATTCATTATCGTATCCTACACCTGTAAAACTATTACCATTTAAAGCAAATCCTCCCACATAATCAACGTTTGGTAAAATATCTTTCTTCTCAATTTTTTTACTAAAAGATATAAATTGAGGGTAAATTCTATCTACTTCACGATTATAACTTTTTGCCACATCTACAAATGAACCTTGCAATGGTTTTTCATAATAATCAGTCCAAACCTCAACACTATCACATACAATTTTTGTTGATTTTAATGATAAAGTATAATCGGTAATGATTGCATAATTTTTTGAGGGGTCCATTTCTACTTTTGCCCAATCAATTTTACCGCCTTTACCTTCCCATTTATAAATTAAAGGTTGATAGCGTCCGTTTGTAACTCTAACCACAGTTGAATCTGAATATTTAGATACCTTTTTAGATTGAGTTTTGTTGTAAACGTAACAATAAAAAATGGCATCATCAAAATAAATTTTAGGATTGTTTTTTTCAAACTCAAATCGGTAAGTTCCTCCCCTTACACCCCACAAATGCTTTGTGCCTTTATAGATTGTACCATCTGAAAAAAATCCAGTACACATTTCTATAAACACTTTAAATTTTTTAACTTTTTTAGAATTTAATAATTTATCAATGGTAGCGTGCCAAGAGTTGAAACTTTCTTTAGGTTGATTGGTTTTTACAAAAGAATAAGTGGATAATAAATAACCATATAAATCTGGGAAAGCTGGTAATCTTTTAGATACAATTAAATTAGAGGTTGACACTACCTTTTGTCTGTAATCGCTTGGAAATTCATTTAACCACACTGGACCAAATTCCTCAATAAAAGGTTTGGCTTTAGAGCGGTTAATACTTGATAAATATTTATCAATTTGTTTTAAAAAATCCTCTGGATTATTTGAAAAAACGGTTTGCGAAAACGCAGACACGCTTATCATCATAATAAGAGATAGTACAATAGATTTAATCATAATACATTATTTTTATATAATTTAAACTTTAACAAAAGACATTAAAGCCCATTCATCTTTACTGTCAATAGATTCAAAAATAAAGCCATATTTTTTAGCTTCATCAATTAAATCTTGTTTATCGGTTGTAAAAAAGCCACTATTTAGCATTATTCCACCTTTTTTTAGTGATTTGGCATAAGCGGGATAATGCTGAATTAGTATATTTTTATTGATATTGGCTATAATGACATCAAATTGTTTACCATCTAATAATTTATCATCACCTAAAGCCACTTCAATGTTCATACATTTATTAATTGAAATGTTTTCTTTAGCATTATTATAAGACCATTCATCAATGTCGGGAGCAAAAATATATTCTGCTCCTAATTTTTCGGCTAAAATGGCAAGTACACCTGTACCTGTTCCCATATCTAACACTGATTTACCTTTTAAATTGAGGTCAAACATTTTTTTAGAAGCCAACCAAGTGGTTTGGTGATGACCAGTTCCAAAAGACATTTGCGGTTGAATAGTTATGACAATTTTATGTTTATACTCTCCTTGATGAAAAGGGGCGATAATAGCCAATTTATCCTCAACAAAAACGGGCTCAAAATTAGTTTCCCATTCGGCATTCCAATTTTTATCTTCAATGGTTTCAATTGAATAATCGTTAATGTGTTCTTTATAATTTCCTAACGGAAATATCATATCTTTTGAAAATTTATCTTCAGCTATATAACACTCCAAACCTGTTTTGGTTTCAACAAAACTATCAAAACCAATTACCGCTAAATCAGACAGTACTATTTCTCTCCAAGGATTAAGCGTTTTAAAATCTATTTTTATACAAATTGTATTCATTTATTCGGAATAAGACATTGAAATTTGTGCAAACATATCGGCATTTAAAGATGCCCCACCAATTAAACCACCATCAATATCTTTTTGCGCTAAAAGTTCTCTTGCATTTTCTGGTTTCATACTTCCACCATATAAAATTGGAATTGCGTTAGCGGTTTTATCTCCAAAATCTTTAGCTATTCGGTTTCTAATTAATTGATGAATTTCTTGAGCTTGTTGAGCGGTTGCAGTTTTACCTGTTCCAATTGCCCAAACAGGTTCGTAAGCTATCACCACTTTTGCTAAATCTTGAGCTGGTAAATCAAACAAACTTTCCTCAATTTGTTTCATTATAAATTCTTTGTAAACGTTGGCTTCACGTACTTGTAATTGTTCGCCACAACAAAAAATGGGGGTTATTCCCTCTTCTAATAATGTTTTAATTTTTTTAGATAAAAGAGCATTATCTTCACAAAAATAATCTCTTCTTTCAGAATGACCTACTAAGCAATAATCAACCCCTATAGATTTTAATTGAACTGCAGAGGTTTCGCCTGTATAAGCTCCTGATTTTTCAGAATAGCAATTTTGACTACCCAATTTCAACCATTCAATATCTTTTGTTAACTCGTGAAAAACGCTTAAAAACGGCATTGAAGGCAACACTACAATTTCGGCTTGTTTATTAAAATCTTCATCTTGTTTTGCAATATTTTGTATCAGTAATCTGGATTCAGCATAATCTAAATTCATTTTCCAGTTACCTGCTATAATTTTTTTTCTCATTTTAACTCTAATTTGTTAATCTTTTAAATAATTGTCTTTTATATACTCAAAATCTGGTATTGAACGGCTTGGCCATTTATCGATTACAGTGGCATTTTTTAGTAAAACTAAACCAGGATTTGACCGAACAATAATTTTTATCTCAGTACCATCCATTGTTAAATAAGGGGCATTGAAATTATACTTTTTACGAAACTCATTAATTTTTTCTTGAGTGGCTGGTGTTAAAATAAAAAATGGAACACCTTCTTCTTTAGCTTGTTCATACACCTTTTTTAAATCCTCAATGGCGGCCTCATTATAAGTATCAATATCTCTTATGGTCATTAATAATACTTTATCTAAACTAAGTACATATTCGGTTATATCTACTTTAAACCTAGCTTGTTCATCCATTAATTTAGAATAGGTTTCTAATTTTTTAACATAAATGGTATCCACACCTCCATCTATTGAATCTAAATAATAAGGTTGATATTCGTAAGCTGGAATTTCAGATTGATTTCCATTAACTTCTATTTTAATGATATCTTCATAATAAGACGGTAAATCAGATTGAATAATGGAGTCAACAGTTGGAAAAGATTTCATTTCATCAGTTAAATTTTCGTAGTCAAGTGTTAAAAGAAAATCAGAAATAGAGGCTTGCTTGCCCATTGATATAATTTTATCTTTTCTGTCCACATACTCCCATACTTCTGTATCTGAACATTTATCCAACTCGTCCATTCCAAACTCTTGTTCTTGCCCCGTTTGTTTGTTTTTGTAAACAAATACATAATCTACAACAGGGTTTATGCCATCTGACATTTTTTCGTGAATATTGTTACCAATGGCGTAAGCACGGTAATCTTTAACAGGCAAATACATGGTTGTATAGATGCTAAACAAGAAAGATATAGCGGCAATATATGTTGCTATTTTCCATGAGGCATCAAGTTTACCTATATTCATTTTAGCAAATATAAATGAACCTAACAAGGCAACTAAATAAAAGAAAATTGGGAAATACCACCCAAACACCCACGAAAAGAAGATGACAACAATTAAAGCTGATGGCACCATTAACCAATTTTGAATTTGATTATTTGGTTTTATTTTCCATTGATTAATAAAAATAATGATTACAAAGTAAAACAAAACAATATCTTTCCAAAAAGACTCATAAGGCGTTAAAGATCTACCAACAGAGCCACGCAAAGCATCACCAAAACAACCACAATCGGTAACGCAATCTCGTTCTGCCACTTGACCTAATGAGGTTAATAATTCATTGGCATCAACACAAGAATAAGTGTAATACGTTAACCAAGTAAAACCAATCATCATTAAAATAAGTGCCCAAGATGCCAATTTGATTCTATATCCTAAAATAACAGCAACCCCTAGTACAATTTCAGCCACACAAATTAAAATTGATAATTGTAATTCGTACCCCGAAAATAGTTCAAAAAACGGATAATCGAACGTTAAGCCCATTGGAGAGAAATACTCCTCTAGTTTAAAAGCAAATCCCCAAGGGTCGTTGGCTTTAACCAAGCCAGACACAATAAATAATCCACCAACAAATGCTCTTGCAACAAAGGAAAACATGTGCATTCCTTTTAGGATAAAAAGCATTACTAATCCAATAACAAAAGTAGAAAAGCCAATGATTTTAAATAGCATTCCATTTTCACCTGCACTCATGTGAAATCCTTTGGCGATATAAAACACACCAATAATATTCAAAATAATAGCTACTACATTAAGAATTAATGATCTTCCGGCTATGTCAACTTTATTTTCTCTTAATCTCATAATTTAGGTTTTTGTAGTGTATAAAAGTAAGTTATCTTTTTAAAAATTTATAAAGATTAACAATTAAGTAACATTTTTGTTTTCATCAATTAAAATTAAAGCAAAAACAGCATAATTAAGCATATCTAAATAATTAGCATCAATCCCTTCAGAAATAAGGGTTTTACCTTTATTATCCTCTATTTGCTTGGTTCTTAAAATTTTCATCATAATTAAATCAGTTAAAGATGAGATACGCATATCACGCCATGCCTCTCCGTAATCATGATTTTTTTTCAGCATTAATTCAAATGCTTGATTTGTTTTTTCATCATATTTAGCAATGGCATCTTTTACATTCATTTCGCCATCACCATTATGCCCTAAATCTAACTGAATTAGCCCCATTACACAATAATTAACTATGGCTATAAATTCACCTTCAATACTCTCCCCTACCTTATTTTCTCCTGTTTCTTGAATGGTTCTAATTCTGTTAGCCTTAATAAAAATTTGGTCTGTAAGTGAGCTTATTCTTAAAATTCTCCATGATGTTCCGTAATCTTGTGCTTTTTTCACAAAAATAGAGCGACATTTCTCTATAACTTTTTTATATTGGTCGGCAGTTTGTTGCATTAAAATTTAAAGTAATTTATTTAGCCGTGAAAGATACAATTTTTAACTCAAATATCACCTTAAATTGTCAAGGAAAATTAATAGAATTTAATACACCTATGATAATGGGGATTATTAACACAACGCCTGATAGCTTTTTTGAAGATAGCAGAACACAATCTATAGACTTAATATTAAAACAAGTTAGCCAATTTATTAATGAAGGGGTTGATGTTGTAGATATTGGTGGATATTCATCAAGACCTGGAGCAGATGATGTAACTGAACAAGAAGAAATTAATAGAATTTTACCTGCCATTATTGCCATTAGAAAAGCACACCCCAATTTAATAATTTCTATTGATACATTTAGACCAACTGTGGCAGAAGTTGCTTTAAAAAATGGTGCTAACATCATTAACGATATAAGTGGTGGATTATTGGATACAAGCATCTTTAAAATAGCATCTGACTATACAGCCCCTTACATTATGATGCACATGAAAGGAACGCCTAAAAACATGCAAAACAACACCCAATATCAACACTTAATTAAAGACTTGGTTTATTTTTTCTCAAAACAAATTCAGTTAGCACAACAGTTTGGGGTTAAAGACATCATTATTGACCCTGGCTTAGGGTTTAGCAAAACATTAGACCAAAATTACGAAATTATTGAGCATTTAGATTTATTTAAAGTACTAGAAAAGCCTATTTTAATTGGTGCATCTCGTAAATCTATGCTTTACAAATTATTAGACATCACACCAAAAGAAGCACTTAACGCTACTACGATTATAAACACCATTGCTTTATTAAATGGGGCTAATATTTTAAGGGTACATGATGTTAAAGAGGCAGTTGAGGTTAAAAAGATTGTTGAGAAAATCAAAAATATTTAACATCTACAATTGTCCTCTGCCCATAAAATCCATTGCCCATCTGCTTTTATAAAATAAAGGTCAACATAGAGTTGCTCATCAAGGATTATGCTTACTTTTTTTATTTCACTATCGCAATAAGCGGGGTTAAGTTTAAAAGTCATATCTCTAACTTTATCGTCTTTGGGTATTTCAAACCAAGGTACATCTTGATAAGAAACAGTGGTAAAATACAATCCATTTTTAAAGTTAGCATAACCATCACAAGCTGTACCTATGGGCATTTCGTTATACACACCAAAAGTTTTAGACATAAATTTTTTAGTTATAGGAAAAGGTTGTTGTTCAATTAAACAAAAGTTTTTATCTTTATGAGTAGTATTAAAAATAACCTCCTCTGATACATAATCTTTTATTAATTCGTTATCATCATTAGAGTAAGCTTTCATAAATTCTTTTAAAAAATCACCAAAATACATAGAACCATCTAACATTTCACAACTTAAAAGATGTTCGTCATAATAATAGGTATTGGGGTCATCTAATTCTGGAAAGCTATCAATTTTCCACTCCGCAACAAAAGTATTATGTCGTAACTGAGGATTTAGTTTTTTATCGTAAACCATTGAGACGGTGTTACCATTATTGGTTTTAAAAATTGCATAAGGCTTTTCGTAAGAGCGGTCAAATGCAAACAAAACAAGGGTATCAATGTATATAGAATCTAAACTCCAATCGGTTTTATTGGGATATATTTCGTTACTGAATGAGATGAAATGATTGTTGTCATTATTTTTATTGTTGTTGTTATTTTGACACGACAACGTTAGCAAAGCAATTATTATTAAAGGGATTAGTTTTTTCATAATTTTCAAAGGTAATAAAAAAAATTATTAATTAATAAAACTTTTAAATTCGGAAGCAGAAACTTTTTCCCATCTATCCTCATGTAAATCAATCATATCTCTTATAAACTGTTGTTCTGGAAAAATTTTCGCCTCAACTTGATGTTCAATTAATTTTTTTCCTAATCGTTTATACTCGGTAAAGTTAGTTAAACTATTAATTTTAAACCAAACATCTATGCCTTTATATTTTCTGTAAATTGGGAATTTCATATATCTTTGCAATATGTCAAACAATGATTATTTTAAACAAGCAATGGACAAAGTTAATCAAAATGATTTTGAATCATCAATTGATTTGTTTACTAAATCCATAAAAAACAACCCAACACATAAAGATAGCTACTATCACCGTGGAGTATCATACCTTAATTTAGAAAAAATTGATTTAGCCATTTTTGATTTTAACAAGTTAATAGAACTTGACCCTAACTACGCCTTTTATTATTCGTGCAGAGGATTTGCAAAATCACGACTGGGAGATAAACAAGGCGCAATTGAAGATTATAACAAATCATTAGAATTAGAGCCCGACAATGAAATTACCTTAAATAATTTAGGTTTAGTTCAAGAGGAATTGGGATATATGGAACAAGCCCAACAGAGTTTTTCAAAATCTGATGCCATTAGAACACAAGAAAACTATCAACCTGAAACGTTTGGAGAGCCTTCTCATCAACCTAAAAAAATTAACAACCAAACTAAGGAAAATCTATCTTCAAAAAGTAAAGTAGTTAAAGATATTTTTACCAAAAAATCTACATTTAAGGAGTTTATTAATTTTATTAAAAACGGCTTTAAACTTAAAGAGAAATGACAAAAAAAGAAAAAGCCCAATTTGTAATTAACGAATTAGAAAAACTATACCCTACGGTTGAAGTTCCACTTGATCATAAAGACCCTTATACTTTATTAATTGCGGTTTTATTGTCGGCTCAATGTACAGATGTTAGGGTAAATCAAATTACGCCTTTATTATTTGAACGGGCAGATAATCCTTACGATATGGTTAAAATGAGTGTTGAAGAAATTAAAGCCATTATTCGCCCTTGTGGCTTATCGCCTATGAAATCTAAAGGTATTTATGGATTATCAAAAATATTAATAGATAAACATAACGGTAAAGTACCTGCCGATTTTAAAGATTTAGAGGAATTACCTGCTGTTGGACATAAAACGGCATCAGTAGTGATGTCTCAAGCATTTGGCATACCTGCTTTCCCTGTTGACACTCACATCCATAGATTAATGACCCGTTGGGGATTGACCAATGGTAAATCAGTAAAGCAAACAGAGGCAGATGCCAAAAAATTATTTCCGAAAGAATTATGGAATAAATTACACATTCAAATTATTTATTATGGTAGAGAATATTCTCCTGCAAGAAATCCTAAATTAAGTGTAGATTATATTACAGCTACCATTGCTACAAAAAAAGTTTTAAAAGATTATAAACCATAACTTATGATAACAAAATTAAGTGTAAACATTAACAAAATTGCGACCCTTAGAAACGCCAGAGGAGGAAATACACCTAACCTTGTTGAAGCAGCTAAAAACATTGAACTGTTTGGAGCAGATGGTATAACTATACATCCACGACCTGATGAAAGACACATTACTTTACAAGACACTTATGATTTAGCAAAGGTAGTAACTACGGAGTTTAATATTGAGGGCTACCCTAACGACAGATTTATAAAAATAATAAAAGATTTAAAACCTGCACAAGCCACTTTAGTACCCGACCCACCTAATGTTTTAACCTCAAATGCGGGCTGGGATACCGTAAAGAATTTTAATTTTTTAACAGATATAATTAATGAATTAAAAACTACGGGAGTTAGAGTATCTTTATTTATTGAAACAGATGCTCAACTCATTGAACATGCTAAAAAAGTAGGAGCAGATAGAATTGAATTTTATACTGGTCCTTATGCTGAATTCTATCCTAAAGACAAGAAAAAAGCCATTTTACCTTATGCTACAATGGCAGAAGTGGCGATAAAAAACGAATTAGGTATTAATGCAGGTCACGATTTAAGTTTAGAAAATTTAAAATATTTTAAACAAAACATTCCTCAGTTGTCAGAAGTATCAATTGGTCACGCTTTAATATCTGACGCCTTGTATTTAGGATTAGAAAATACCGTGGCAATGTATAAAAATTTGTTGGTTTGACGAAAAAAAATTGTTCTTTTTAGAAACAACTAACCTTAAAATCAAATCAATTTATTAAAATAATTTTTATACAATTTAACAATACCCAAATTTGAGGGAGTTTGAAGGGATTGATTAATGACTATATACTGACTTTATATATTCAAATGTGTTATCAATGGTTTTATATTCAAAGTTTGGTGATGGACTTAATGCAGGAGCCATAGCAATAAACCCTTCTGGATTAATTAAAAAATAAGACGGAACAGTTTTTACATTGTATTGTTGTAAAATATCGCTATCGTTACCAATAAAAACAATATCCCAATTATAATTTGGATGTTGACTCATATAATTATCAAATTCTTGTTTAGTTTTGTCGGTACTTAAAGATAAGAAATCAACATAATCGGCATATTTATTTTTTAACTCATTAATTATTTTCATTTCTTTAACAGAATTTTCGTTCCAAGACGCAAAAAAGTTGATGTATAAAAATTTGCCATTATATTTACCAATTGTAATGGTATCATTTGCTTCTACTATTGTAAATTGAGGTGCAGGATAACCTTTTTCAATTTTTGTTAAATAGCTCAACATATTTTTACTTGCTATGGCATTAGGCTTATAGGTTGCAAATCTACTTACAGAGTCCAAAATGGTGAGTACATCATTTCTGTCATACCCTCTTTTATAATAGGAGTTACCTAGCATATTAACCATCATTAATTCTCTTAATTTTGTTTTTTGAAGAAAAAAGTCTTGTCCTAAAGCCTTCATTAATCGGGTTGGACTTGCATGATCAATGGCTAAATAAATGCTAGCTTTTACATTTGGCATATAGCCCTCAAAATCTTTTGAGTAAAATGACTTTATAAATTTCATATATTGGTCATTATAAGTAAAAACAGGATATGGCTTTATATATTCTAAATAGGTATTTAGTTTTGCATTTTCATTTTTTCTATTTTTTTTAGCTTGTTCCAATAGGGCAATATTGTACCTTACATAATTTAAAAAATAGGCGTTTTTCTCGTTTTTATATGCCTTATAAGCATAAATTTTAAAAGTATCTAAATAAGGGACAATCCCATTTTTAATAATATCTTTTTGATGATAATAAATGTATTTATCAAACCATTGATTGTATTGTAAAATTTTATAATTAACGTCAGTAGAATCTAAACCAAAAAAAATAATTTCAACTTTTTGATTAACAAAAGAAGCTGTCCTATTTTCGGGTTTTAAATATTGAATTTTATAACTGTGCTTGGGGTCAAGATATAATTCTGACTCTGTTTTATCTATTTCGATAAATGCTTTAACGGTAAACTTAACAGGATTATTTAATCTAAAAATACTGTCTTTTAAACTCACTTCTCCTTCAGCCAATTTAACCCTTGTCATGGTTAAATAATCATCAATGGTGTAAAGGGTTACTTTTTTACCAATATATTCAGGAGCATAACCTATAATGCTATCAGACTGAGCAAAAGAGAGGTTTACACTCCAAACAAAAAATAATATGTATAATAATTTTTTCAAGTCAATTATATAATTAATTGGTTAGAATTGGTTACAAAAGGTGTAATATCGCCATTGTTTTTTACCACATCTCTAATAATGGTTGAGCTAATGTGCGATAGACCTTCATCTGTCATTAAAAACAGAGTTTCAATTCCTTCTAATTGTTTATTCATTAATGCAATAGATTTTTCGTAATTAAAATCGGTTGTATTACGTAAACCTCTTAACAAATACTGCGCCTTTTTTTGTTTACAAAAGTTAACGGTTAGTCCTGTATAGGGTTCAACAACAATTTTAGGTTCGTTTTTAAATATAGATTGAATGTGTTTTATTCTAACATCTTTAGAAAACATATATTTTTTAGCAGAATTACCTCCTACCCCAATAATTATTTGGTCAAACAAGGGCAAAAAGCGTTCTATAATATTTTCGTGACCTTTAGTAAAGGGGTCAAAAGAACCCGGAAAAACACCTATTTTTTTCATTTTATTATTTTTTAGTAAAAAAGCTAAAATTGACACCACCGTAATGTCTAACTTCATCAAAATTAATTTGGTTAGAGAAGTCTGTTTCTTTACCGTGTTCAATTATTACTACCGATTGTTTATTTAATACGTCAGAATTAAAAATCAGTTCGGGTAATTGTAATATATTTTTTAAACCAAAAGGTGGGTCTGCAAAAACAATATCAAATTGCTTTCCAATTTTTGGCACAAATTTAAACACATCATTTTTTAAAATTGACCAATTACCTGCTTGTAACTTGGCTTTGGTTTGTTTCATAAATTTGTAAGATACAAAATGACTATCTACACTTAACACCTGTTTTGCTCCACGCGATAAAAATTCTAAACTTATGTTACCTGTGCCTGCAAATAAATCTAAAATTTCTAATCCATCTAACTCCCACTGGTTTTCAAGAATATTAAATAAAGACTCTTTGGCGTAATCGGTAGTTGGTCTTGACGGAAAATTTTTAGGAGGTACAAACCTTCTGCTTTTATATTTACCTCTAATTACACGCACAATTGTTGAGATGAGAGTATAAAGTATTCGGCTTTTTCTTTTTGCGTATCTACTTTAACTTTATGGTTTAATAACTTAGTTAACTCATTCAATTTATCCCATTGTTGATTAACACCATATAACTTCACCTCATAATCCTTTAAATTGAGTTCTTTTTGTTCGAGTACAAATAATAAATGATAAACTAAATCAGAGATATGATTGGATTGAAATAAATTAAAATAATCTAATTTATTTTTTGAGGTCAGCACCAAATAAAAGGCATTATTTTGCCAAAAAATATGAATGCGTGGTGAAAATTGAGGAGTTTTAAAAATACCTTTTAGCAAAGCCGTTGACGAATGAATAATTTTAACCCTTGGCATTTTAACCACAAATAATTGTTTTATCCAAAGCGGTATTTCATAAATAGATGCTATATCTAACTCTGGTATTCTATTGTAATCTATATCATCAAAAGGCGATTGATGGTTTAGGGCAAAAATATCAACAGGTTTTGAGGCGTTAAAAATTGAAATTGGTACTAAGGTATGTCGGTTAGATGAGATACTTAATGAAATGGTTTTAAAATCGTAAGTAAACACCTCATTGTCTAACAATTTTGCTAACTCCTCTTTATTAAAAGATAAAAGTGTAAAGGATTTTTCCTCTACACTTTTTTTAGTATCTAAATTAATAATTGAATAGCTTAACTTATCATTTTGCAATTCCATACTTAAAGTATGTTGATAAGCATTGGCTTTATTAAAAGTCATAATTTAATGCTTAGTAAGACCAATTGTCTTTTAAGTTATTTTCTGTTAAAGAACCTATTCTTAAAGTATCTTTAGGATAAGATGGATGTATAGCTTCAATTAATATAGTAGAAATTTTAACTTCACCTCTTGTAATAGAATCTGTTTTAATTACTGGTGATTTTTGCCCAGAATAAGGTAAATATCTTATTGAGTCAGGTACAAAGTCAAATACGTATTCTTGTTTTTTTCTCATTTCTACATAATCATCATCTCCAAAAATAGTTTCAAAAACACTTACGTAAATGGTATCTCTAACAAACCCAACAAATTCTTGTGGTAAACTATCTGTTTTAGTCTTATAAAAATGTAATAACGCTTTAGCTTCAATATCAGTCATATTATTGTCTATTGCAATATTTTGTTTTGGATAAATCCAATCTGCTTCATATCTACGTAATCTTCTGTTAGGTGTTGGTCCTTGTCTTACAAAATCAATACGCTTACCATTTTTAATAAAATCAATTAAAGTATCAAAATTATCAGTGTATTCACCTATTTCACGTTTGTATTCTTTTTCTGCCAATTTAATATCGTTTAACCTTATTTTGGTTTCTTTCATTACTAAATTTTTTCTTGTAGTGGCATCAATATCTTGCTTTACAATTTGATAATCTTTGTAAAGTACTAATAAACCTATTGCCATAAGAACAATGGTTGCAATTAATATAAACAAAGATTTAATTACATTTAAAGTAAACAAAACCCAAACCACTGCAATAAACATTAATAACAAACCTCCCATACCAAACAAAGCTTCTTGGGTATAGCCATAAAAAATATCTATTTTTTTGTTAGGGTCGTAAA
>CAYQRJ010000003.1:0-7703 GCA_964419855.1 uncultured Crocinitomix sp. | reverse complement strand
GTAAAAATTATTAGTGACAAATCTACAATTTTTTTTAAACGAATGGAAGTTAGTCAGTATTTTTTTTACATATTTAACTCAATAATTGATACACAATAAATTTTTTACTATAAAAAACAATCCATTTTGAGACAAAAACCAACTAATATTGAGTTTAAAACCAAGTTTTTAGAGCAATTTAATTTTTTACCAACCTCAGACCAAAAAAATGCCATAAAAAAAATTAGTGAATTTGTTACCAACCAAAATGAGCTTGAAATTTTTATTTTAAAAGGATTTGCAGGAACAGGAAAAACCACTTTAATATCAAAATTAATTCAGACTTTGCCTTTTTTTAATATTAAGAGTGTGAGTTTGGCTCCAACTGGACGAGCAGCAAAAGTGTTATCAACTTATAGCAAAGAAAAAGCAAGTACCATTCACCGAAAAATTTACTTTCAGAATACCACTGCCGACCAAAGTTTATTTTTTAATTTAGGTAAAAACTTACATAAAAACACCTTATTTTTAATTGATGAAGCCTCAATGATTGCTTCTTACACCTCATCAGAACAACAAAGAGACTTGTTAAGTGATTTAATAGAGTATGTATATTCTGCCGACAATTGTAAACTTATTTTTATTGGAGATGTGGGGCAATTACCTCCCGTTGGATTAAATAGTAGCCCGGCATTAGACCTCAATTTTTTAAAACAATCCTTTTCGTTAGACATAGTTGAAGCTGAATTAAAAGAAATTGTAAGACAAGAGGAACAAAGTGGCATTTTAACGTTAGCAACTCAATTAAGAGAATTTAAAGATGAGATACCAGAGTTATTTTATAATCAAAAAGATGTTTTTGTTATTAATGGTTTAGAGTTACAAGATGAATTGGAATCTGCCATTAACCATTATGGACAAGAGGATGTAATGGTGATTACACGCAGTAATAAACGAGCTAATTTATTTAATCAGCAAATTAGGCATAGAATCTTGTGGCAAGAAGACGAACTAAACGCTGGTGATGTGTTAATGGTGGGAAAAAACAATTATTTTTGGGTAGAAAGTGATTCGGAAATTGGTTTTATTGCCAATGGAGAGATTATTGAAATTTTAAAAGTGATACGTAGAGAGGAATTATATGGTTTTGAATTTGCAGATGTGTTAGTTAGGTTTATTGATTATCCTGATATACCAGAAATTGAATTAAAAATAAACATTAATTCTATTAGATATGAAGGAGCAAGCTTACCAAGAGAGGTGATGGCTGAATTATTTTACACCATTGCCAGAGAGGAATATCCTTTAGAAAGAAATAAAAGAAAAAGAAACAAATTGGTGATGAGCAACCCTTATTTTCAAGCATTACAAGTAAAATTTGCTTATGCTGTTACTTGTCACAAAGCACAAGGTGGACAGTGGAATGCTATTTTTATTGACCAAGGTTATTTTGTTGAGGATATGTGGACTGATGAATATATGCGTTGGCTTTATACGGCAGTTACAAGAGCAAAAGAAAAACTGTATTTGGTTAATTTTTGTAAACCATTTGTAAAAATGGACTAATAAAATTCAATATCATACCACTCAATTGACGAATTAAATTTTTAAATGTATTTTTGTGAAAAAAACAAAATGCTAAAAGCCAACTGGAAAAAAATAACTTTAAATTTTAAACAACCTAGTGGTACAAGCAGAGGCATTTTGACTCAAAAAGATTCTTGGTTAATAAAAATATGGAGCAAGAATCAATCTGAAATTTATGGAATTGGTGAGGCATCAATTTTAAAAACCTTATCTCCAGACTGGAATAATAATTATGAAACTAAAATTGAAGAAGTTTGTAACCATATTAATGATTACGTCACTAAAGAAGGTATTGATAAACTCAGGAAATACCCGTCTATTCAATTAGCAATAGAAACTGCTCTTTTAGATTTAAACAATGGCGGACAATCTGTTGTTTATAAATCTGATTTTACTGAAAAACAATCGCCAATTACCATTAATGGATTAATTTGGATGGGTAGTAAAGATTTTATGCTTAAACAAATTAAAAATAAATTAAAATCTGGCTTTACTTGTATTAAACTTAAAATTGGTGCTATTGATTTTGAAAGTGAATTGGAATTGCTAAAATTTATTCGCTCAAAATATTCTGTAAATGATGTTGAACTAAGGGTGGACGCTAACGGTGCTTTTTCTACTAAAGATGCTTTAATTAAGCTTGAACAATTATCAAAATTTGATTTACATTCTATTGAACAGCCCATTAAACAAGGTCAGGTTGAGGATATGTATCAATTATGTAACAAAACACCCTTACCAATTGCTTTAGATGAGGAGTTAATTGGTCATTTTGATTTAGATTCAAAAGCTCAAACATTATTAAATATTAAACCGCAATACATCATTTTAAAACCCTCATTAATTGGTGGTTTTAATGGCACTAATGAATGGATTCAATTGGCAGAAAAACAAAACATAAATTGGTGGATAACCTCTGCTTTAGAAAGCAACATTGGATTAAACGCCATTGCTCAATATACTTTTACAAAAAATAATCCTTTACCTCAAGGATTGGGTACAGGGCAATTATTTACCAATAACACCAAATTACATCATTGTAATAAATCGTTACAAATAAAAAAAGGTCAACTATTTTTGGGTTGATGGGGTTATATTTTAGTAATTTTTCCTGTTACCCAAAAACTTGAATTATAAATTTTTATAATATAAACACCATTACTTAATTGACTTAAATCTATTTGATTGGTTTCCAGCATACCGCTTTGTATCAATTGTCCATTAATATTAAAAATATAATATTTATTGTTAATAAATTCTTCTGAAAGTGTGATTAAACCTTTAGTAGGATTAGGGTACGCCATAAAATTTAAAATTTCGGGTATTTTGCCACTTTTAGACGCTATATTTGTATTACCAAATGCTCCAATGTTTACTCTTCCTCCGTTTTCAAATGGTTCATTAGAATAATCAGCAGATGGAGCACCTGTATTTATACAAAAACTTGTCACATTATCGTTAACCCATTGAGTTCCATTCCAACGACCAAATTCAGATTTTAAATGATAAACCAACCATGCTTCATTTGTTCCTAAGTCGCCCGAAAAATCACCAGTTTCATTGGCTACCGACCATCTGTCAACTAAAATATTATAAGTATAATCTACCCTATTGTCTTCTGTTTTCTTGGGACTATTACATGCAAAGCTAGGATTTACATAAATATCGGTAACAGAACTTGCATTTTTATATTTTCCTTTTCCGTTATTATAAATACAATTGTAGCTTACAATAAACTCATGAATACTTGGTTTTTTATTTTCAATAGCAAATCCTTTGTTATTTCCTATAATATTATTTCTAACAATAGTTTTATATCCTTTAATTTTATGTTTATTTCCTCCTTCATAAAAAGTGATTCCACTATGTTTTCCCATAGGTACATCATCCCAAAAAGAATTGTTATCTCCCTCTCCGTTAAACTCAATCACATTATATTCTATTAATGTATTATTAAAACCAAAAATGCCAATCCCCGACCCTTGACTACCTGTTACAATATTATGATGTATATGGACATCTTTATGACTATCTACATACCCCCCATCACTTGTTTGCCAAAGCCAAATGCCGTGAAAAGCGCCTTTACCATAAATAAAATTATTAAACACTTCTGCATTATCTAATACAAAATCATAACTCGCTTGAATGTCAACTCCAATACCTCCTGAATTTCTACCATTTGGTTGATTACCACAAATATTTCCATAAATTTTAAATTGATTACAGTTTTGTGTTCTTATGTGCGCATCTGTTCGGTTGTTAGAAAAGTGATTATTATAAATTTTTAAATTATTCGCTTTACCTACATATATGCCATCATGTCCACTACCATGAACTCTATTATTAAAAAAACTCAAATTAATATCTGTATAATAATTAGAGTTGTTAATGTTTACTGCATCTGCTAAATTATCATGTAAATACATATTATTAATAGTAATGTTTGTACAATTTTGTAATGATATAATACTATAATAACTATTTCCTGATGGTTCATCTTGATTTTCTCTATTACCATCAATTTCAAACCCACTAATTACAATGTTATTAGCTTGAATAGAATTATCTATTTCTAGCGTAAAAGACATTCCTTTTTGACCTATTAATGGTTTAAATTTTGTTTGCCAATTAGCATTATCAATCAGTTTTATTACAGCTGTAGAATCTCCTGTTAACGTTGTGTTTGATGATATTAAAATTGGTTCATCTATCCAAAACGTATTTGTTCCTTTTAAATAAACAGTAGTGTAACTATCATTAGATGCTACAAAATCTAATGCCTGATTAATTTCAATTTGGTCGCTGTTGCCATCACAAATATAATCTCCACTTCCGTCAGTTGAAACATATATAATTGGTGGAGTTTGAGATTGAACAAATCCAACGATAAGCAATAATAAAAATGTGGAAAATATATTTTTCATTTATAGTACATAGGACTAATACTTCAATAACAAATAATTAAACCTTTTATTGTGTTATCTTATTCTTAAAGTTTGCCCAATATGAATAATTGTAGTTGGTTTAATATGATTTAAACTACAAAGTTTTGACACAGTAGTACCATTTCGTCTTGCAATAGCTCCAAGTGTGTCTCCACTCCTTACCTTATAATATTTTTTTCCGCCTTGTGTAAATGTAGAATGTCCAGAACTTGTTCTAGTATTTGAAAAAATATCTTTTGAAACCAATAAATTTTCATCTTTAATCACACCTTGTTTAAAATCAAATATTAACTCTGGGTTGATGGGTTGGTCATAAAATCTTACTTCAAAATGCAAATGCGACCCCGTTGATCGTCCTGTATTGCCTCCTAATGCTATAGGGTCTCCAGCTTTAACATACTGATTAGGAGCAACAAACATTTTTGATAAGTGGGCGTAATAAGTTTCTAAACCATTGTAATGTCTTATAATAATTAAATTTCCAAAACCACCCGTGTGCATTTGAGAGTATCTAACTTTTCCGTCAAAAGCTGCATAAACTGTGTCTCCTGTTTCTAAATCAATGTCTGTTCCGTTGTGGTTGCGCCCATGTCTAATACCAAATTTTGAAGTAACCCTACCATCTATTGGAATTGAATAGTTATTATGCAATGAATCTAAAACACACATCCAAATGGTATCTTTCATTTTTGCCACTTCATTTGTTCTACAAGTAATAACCACATCATTTTTCCAATAGGTTTTATATAAATAATTGCTATCGGTTGAAATTTGATAATGCAATTGAGGATTTAAAATGCCATCAAAACCTACATCTGAAAGATACTCCCAACTTCTGTCTGGATAAATAACTATTTTTCCATTTTTTGTATCAACAGTATCAATGGGGTCAAAAATACTTTGTGAAAAAGAAGCAAATGCAATAAAAATTGAAATAAGTAAAGAGACAGTTTTAAACATAATGTTTGAGTTTGAAACTGCAAAAATAACCAAACTTTGTATTTTAAACAAACATTTTAGCTTTTTAAACGTTTTAAAACTCTCCTTTAAATGTTAAAATTTTGTTATTTTTTTATAAAAACTCTATCAATACCTTTAAACTGTGGACTTTGAATTGAAATGACTTGCATGGGATTACGAGACGTCACTTTTAGAGCATGGGGCGTTTGTTTTGGTATGTTAATGTAATCACCTTTTTTAATTTTAAACACCTCATCTCCTAATGTAAACTCACCTTTACCCGAAACAACATAAACATTTTCAATATGAAAATTATGCTTATGAAGTTTGACTTCATTTTTAACCCAAATCATAAAAGTAGTTTGTTCTTTACCATCATTAAATTTTTTAATTAAAATATTTTCAAATTCTTTACTTGGTTTAACTTTTTTAAGTTTTACTATGTCCTGTGCAAAAACAGTTATGGACACAAAAACAAATCCTGAAATAAATAAAATTGCTATTTTTTTCATACTTACATTAATTTATAATTACTAAAATTAAATCCATTTAATAATGCTTGAATTTGCATTCTTTTTTTACCTTCTAACTGAACATCTTTTAACACTATCCAACCATCAGCAGTTCCAAATTTAACCATTTTATTTTCAACTTTAATTTGATGACTATTATTTTTAGTGTCAACTAAATAATCAACCTCAAATAGTTTTATTGATTTTTTTTGATTTTCATCTTCTACATTTACCAATTGTGTCCACGCAGTTGGATAAGGTGATAACCCTCTAATTTTATTGTAAATCTTTATAGTTTTGTTGGTCCAATCTATTTTACAATCTGGTTTAAATATTTTTGGGGCATGTTTTATTTGCGATAAATCTAAATTGGTTTGTGGAATTGCCTTAACTTGACCATTTAAAATATTTTTAACTGTTTTAGTCAATAATTTTGCTCCAACTACCATTAATTTATCATGAATGGTTCCTGCTGTATCAGTATCCTTAATGCAAATGGCTTCTTTATCTATAATTTTACCTGTATCAATTTCTTTTTCGATAAAAAATGTAGTTACCCCTGTTTCTTTTTCGCCATTAATTACTGCCCAATTGATTGGAGCTGCCCCTCTGTAATTAGGGAGTAAAGAGCCATGTAAATTTATTGTTCCAAGTGGTGGCATAGACCAAACTACCTCAGGCAACATTCTAAAAGCCACTACCACAAATAAATCTGCATTATAACTTTTAAGTTGATTTAAAAAATTCTCTGTTTTAAATTTTTCGGGTTGAAGTACTGGTAAATTTTGCTGCAAGGCATATTTTTTAACCGCAGACATATTTACTTTTTGACCTCTACCTGAAGGTCTGTCTGGTGCAGTAACAACAGCTACTACATTAATTTTATTATTAATTAATTCTTTTAAAGATTCAACTGCAAAATCGGGTGTCCCCATAAAAATAACTTTCTTACTCATTTTTAATGTTTTTGTTGTAAAAATATAAATATATCAATGATAAAATTCCTAAAGTTGAAAAATATACAAATTCAACATACCAAATGTTAACTATGCTCCAATTCCATTTTAAAATGACTAAATAAGTTGAAAATAGGTATAAACTTATTGCAACAACTTCTATAAACAACGACAACAATGTTTTGCCCAAGGCAGATATGGTATTATAAACCACATTTACTATGGCGTACAAAAGCATAGACCAAAAAACAATGGTTAATATTTGAGCTGCTGTATCTACAATTTGAGGATTTTTTGTAATTAACTTAACTAAAACTTTAGGATATAAAAGTGCACCATTAAAAATGATTAAATAAAAAACAACTGCTAATAAGATGAGTTTTTTAATAGCTTTTTTAATATTTTTGTACTCCCCTTTTCCAAAGTAATACGCCACATAAGTTCTAGTTGATGCTCCAAAACCAAAAATAGGAATAAATGTTAAAAAGAATAAATTTCTAACCACATGTGCCGCTTCTAACTGCATCTCGCCCATTTGCTCAATTAAACTAAAAAACACAAACCAAGTACAAAGGGCTATAAATCCTCTAATCATTAGTGGATAACTTAACTTTAAAAGGACAGCTGTTTTTAAAACATATATTTTTTCTTTGAGTGGATTAAAATCAAATAATTTAAATGCAGAATTGTATAATAGGTTTATAAACAATCCCGTCCTAAATAAATTTTAGGAAAAACCAAAGGTATTGATTTTACTATAA
>CAYQRJ010000002.1:25510-30279 GCA_964419855.1 uncultured Crocinitomix sp. | reverse complement strand
TTATCAAATTGTATAATAATTATTTTAATGAATAGATTTACAACATCTTAACTAAATAATAATAATATAGTGGTGAATTTTGCGGGTTATATCTTTTTTTATTCTAAAAAAGGATGCCACGCCAATCCCTATTTGAAAATTATTAAGCAATTGCTACTACGATATCAACAATCAATGTTAATAAAAATAAGATTAATAATGATAATGAAATCATAATTCCTTTTATATTTGTTCAATTAATTAATTTTATACAAAAAACAAACCAACATTATGAACTTTATAATTTCAAGTTCTATTTTATTAAAAAGTTTACAAAACATTAGTGGTGTTTTGAATTCAAGTAACTCAATGCCTATTTTAGATAATTTTCTATTTGAATTATCTGATGGTATTTTAACCATTTCAGCATCTGATGTAGAAAACACCATGAAAACCATGGTAAACACAGATGAAGCCAATGAAGATGGTAGAATTGCAATTCCTGCAACATTATTATTAGACACATTAAAAAACTTTTCTGATCAACCACTTGCTTTTCAAATTGATGGCGAAACATTTGGCATTGAAATATCTTCTGATTATGGTAAATATAAATTAGTTGGTCAAAATCCAGATGATTTTCCAAAGTCTCCGGACATGGAAAATGTTGAAAAATTAATTATTTCGGGTAGTATTATTTCAAATGCTATTGATAAAACTATTTTTGCTACTGGCAATGATGAGTTAAGACCTGTAATGAATGGGGTGTTTTGCCAATTTTCTCCTGAAAACCTTACGTTTGTTGCAACTGACGCTCATAAATTAGTTAGATATACAAGGTTAGATTCTACAGCCTCTAAAGTGGCTAATTTTATTTTGCCTAAAAAACCACTCAATTTATTAAAACAAAATATAACAGGAGAAGAGGAAGTTGAGGTGTCTTACGATAAAACATCTGCTCGATTTGTTTTTAATGACATTGAATTAACTTGTAGGTTGATTGATGGCAAGTATCCAAACTATGATGCTGTTATTCCTAAAGAAAACCCCAACGTTTTAACAGTTGATAGACTGTCTTTTTTAAATTCAATTAAAAGGGTATCTATTTTTTCAAATAAAACAACTCATCAAGTTAAATTAAAAATTGCTGGTAGCGAGTTAAGTATTTCTGCTGAAGATTTAGATTTTTCAAATGAAGCTAAAGAACGCTTAACTTGTAACTATGTGGGAGATGATTTACAAATAGGGTTTAACTCTAAATTTATTTTAGAGATGCTTAATCACATTAAAACAGATGAGGTAATTTTAGAAATGAGTGAGCCTAATAAAGCTGGAATTCTAACCCCTTCATCTACCGATAATGATGATGAACAGATTTTAATGTTGGTAATGCCTGTAATGATAAGATAAAAACAATATAATTTTTGTGATTATTTAAGCCCTTGATTTTATAAAATTAAGGGCTTTTTTATAAGTAGGTATAAAATTTGCAATAAACAAAAAACTATGTTTAAATCAATGGTGTTTTTATTGCTTTTATTTGCAACTTATGGTTGTATTATTGCTGATGAAGTAATAAATAACAAAAGTGAATACTCTGGGTCTTTGGCAAGTAAAGTTAAAACTGCTATTTCAGATTACATTAAAAAAGAATATAAAGATTATCAGTACTATAAATATGGATTTAGTAAATTAGTTATTCATAAACCAAAAGAACTTGTACAAAAAGACAGTTTATTAAAACTAAAACCTAAAAGTGTTGAACAAAAAAACAACTTAAAAAAAAGTGTTGATTCATTAAATTTATTGATAGAGAAAAACCAAATTAGTTATTGGATAGAAATGGATCATTTTTTTAATGTTAAAAATAAAAAATCTAAACAAATTGAACTTTATGAAGCCACTTTTTACCTTAATGATTCTTTTCAAGTCATAAAAACAAAACCGCTTATATTTTTAGAAATTTCCAACAAAGAAGAAGTTGTTTTTTCAGATTTCTTTTTTGAATCGCCTATTTTTTATGCTAATACCTATCTTGAGAGTCAAGAGGTGAGTCATAAATTTTACGAGTTTTTTAAAACAGAATTGGAAAATAAAAAAGGAATAACTGAAAAATCAAATTTTTTAAAACACATTATTTGGGTTTGTGGTGAAGTTAAAACCGAAAAAGCATTTAAATTAAACGAAATTTTTAAAAAATTAACCATCATTTCTTTTTCAAATAATCAGCAAATAAAAAACTATAAACCCCGCAAATTTTCAAAGGTTTTTGAAATAAAAGAGGATAATGTTTTGAAAAATTACTATTTTTTTCATAAATTTAGTCACTCTAAAGCAAGTAGTATAGTTGAAGATGCTGTTTATATTGCATTTACACCTTATTATGAGTTAACTGATGTTTTTCAGTTGGAGGAACCTATAGAACAATATTTTAATGAATAAACTGCTTTATATATTTTTAATTTTTGGATGCTTTTCCCTTTGTAGCATTACTATGCAAGGTAATGATATTGATACATCTAAAGATGAAGAATTAGTTAAAAACCACGTTTTACAGTGGGCAGATACTACTTTTTATCACCATGAAGAGTATAGATTTGAACAGTTTCATGCGTTTTATACTGAGGAATATCAAATAGCCGTTTTAAGAGCAGAAATGTATCAAAGTAAATTACAAAATCTAGAAAAATTAAAGGCTAAAGGGTTTTATAAAAAAACTGATGCAGAATATGAAAAAGAGCATGCCGAACTTGAAAAAAAAGTAAACGACTTAAATCAAACAAAAGATAATTTTAAAAATAAAGCAGAATATTATCAAATTCTTTTTTGGTCAAACATTAAAACAAATCATGGCATTACAGTTTATTATTCGCACCTTATTAAATTAGATAATGATTTTAATGTCATATCTGCCGAAATAAAAAGCGAAATTGGTAAAAAGAATGATAAAACTAAAATTCTTTACGCTAAAGATGTTAAAAAGAAAAAATAAATGCTCCTTTTTCTTTTAGGTCAAAAATCAAGTCAACCGGATAATTCTTTGTTATACGTTTTTTTACATTATAAGAACAGTTATTAGAAATAATAAGTGTTGCAGAGCAATTTTTTAATGCTTCAAGATAATTTTTGTCAATTTTATTAACTGCACCAATAATCACAAAATCGGTAACGTATAGTTGTTTAGAATGATTTAAAATTGACCATGTTGTTTTACCAATATTTAATACGTTATGTTTTAACTTATCCAAAGAAACAAACCTATATGGGTTTTCATTTTGTCTAATTTTAAACCAATTGTGTTTAATATTAAACAACATTTTTTCATCATTTTTATATAAGCTATCACTTGCAAAAAAGTAATTGTTTTTGCCGTAAAAAACATCAAAAGCTACTTCTTTATCTACATTATAAACAATAAATTGGTTTTGTTGATTGATGAGGTAATTATTAAACATAAAAACTCCAATCAAACTGGCTGTTAAACCTAAGGATATTAAAAAAAGTTTTGCTTTATGTAAAGTAAATCCAAAAATTAAAAAGAAAAGTATAACATAAATAAAAAAAGTTTCATACCAAGTAATTGAAATTCCCCACAAGATAGAGTAAGGAAGTTGCTCTACTTTTTCGACACAAAAATTTAAAAAAGATAATAAATAATCTAGAAATAATAAAATCAAATGATTAATGAATGGGATGTTAAATAAAACCATATATGCCAGCCCTAAACCTAATATACCCCCAGCAAGTGGAATAACAATTAAATTAGAGATAAAAAAGTAATTGGGGAATTGATGAAAATAAAATAAACCTAATGGAAAGGTTGCTATTTGAGCGGCAATGGACACACTAGTAATTTTCCACAAATAATCCAAAAACTTAAACTTAATGTAAATGAGGTTGTAAATTTTAGGTTGAAGGTAAACAATGCCCAAAACAGCTAAATAACTTAACTGAAAACCAACTTTAAAAATAACCAAAGGGTCAATAACCATTAAAACAAATGCCGATACTAAAATAGATTGATAAATAGAGGTTTCTCTTTCAATTTCTGCCCCAATAACTACAAAAGAAAACATTAATGCTGATCGTAATACTGAGGGAGATAAGCCAGTTAAAAAAGCGTAAAACCATAAACAAAAAACAATAAGCAAAACGTAAATTGATTTACCATATTTAAGTCTTTTTATTGGTTTAAAAATAAACATCAACATCAACATAATTATTCCAACGTGTAAACCAGAAACAGCAAGCACGTGCATAGCGCCAGCAGATGAATAAGTTCTCAAAGTATCTCTGTCTAAATCCTCTTTCTGACCCAGTAAAAGAGCTTTTAATACCGCCTTATTTTTTGGATACAAAAAAGAATTATCAATTAAATTTGAGTAAAACTCCCTTGTACGATATGTTGTTTTAAAAATAGGGTTAGCTCTGTTTCCAATTTTAAACCATTGTTGTTGTTTTAAATAAACTTGATGATAAATGTGGTTTTTAAATAAATAATCTTTGTAATTAAACTCCTCTGGATTACCATTTGTTTTAATAGAATTAAAATTGCCCTCTACGAGCAAAACATCACCATATTCTAAAGCCAAAGATTGTTTAGTTTTTTCCAAATAAACTAAACTTTCTCCAATTGTTTTATTGTGATCTCTTGAAATAACATCTACATATAGCTTAACAGATTTTTCTTTTTCAATTACTGGTTGATTAATGTATAATTGATAGGTGTGTTTTCCATTACTATAAAAATAATCATCTTTATTTACATCTAAGGTTGATTTAACAGCTAA
>CAYQRJ010000002.1:0-25410 GCA_964419855.1 uncultured Crocinitomix sp. | reverse complement strand
CAATATAAGCAAGAATTAAAAATGATTTTATATTTTAGCAATATTATTTAAATAAATTTAATAAAAATGAAGAATAAAATTGTTAAAAACCTTTTTTCATTAAGTGTTGTGACACTAATGATTTCTTGTGGAGGAGAACCTGCAATTGACGATAATATTGATGTTAATGATAACGATACGTTGGTTGAGGTTGAAGTAGAAGAAGATATTTTTGGAGAGTCTCCGGATGAAGACTATCATTTGCCATCTGCATTGCAAGTAGCCAGTATTTTTAAAAAATCTGGAGTTAATTATAACGCAGGTGTTGCCAATTCAACCGATAATGTACAAAATTACACAAGTGAATTACAACAAAAATTAAATTTTGGGGTTTATTCTGCTGATTTGGCTTATTGTGTAACTAATGAGCAATCTAATGAAGCAAGAAAATATATTACTGCTATTCAAGATTTAGCTGAAGCACAAGGGATGGAAGCAGTTTTTGACAATAAAGATTTAATGGATAGATTTGATAAAAACCTTGAAAACTCTGATTCAGTTGAGTCAATCATGATTGAAATTCATGAAAGAACAGAAGAATATATGGACGACAATGATTTAACACACACATCTGCTATTCATTATGCAGGTGCATGGGTTGAAGGAATGTACTTAGGTTTTTACGATTACGAACACAGCAATGAAAATAAAAATATTGGTGCTCAAATCACAGAACAAATGGAAATTCTTAAAAATATTATTAAAGGATTAAAAGACCCAAAAAATAATGGCATCAATCTTGAAGAAACCATTACAGATTTAGAAACTATTCAAAACACTTTTGACAACTTTGAATCTGTAAAAAAATATAATGCTGATGAAGATGCTGCTGAATTAGTGTTATCTGATGAAGAAATTAAAACCATTGGTAATCTAATTAAAGATATTAGAGCTAAAATTGTTAACGCTTAAAAAACATTAAAATGATAAAAAAAGGAATTTTATTTGTTGCATTTTTTGGATTAGCATTCTTATTTGCACAAAAAGCATCAACTTTATCTGAGTTTAAATCAAACATTAAACAAAATAAAGCTGAAGCCAAACAATCAATTAAACCATACTTATATGATGGTTACAAAAACACCTACTTTAATTATAAAACATATAAACAAACAAAAGAAGTAGAAATTTATTTGTTTAATAACACTGAATACAGATTAGCGTTTAACGGTAAATCAAGCCCTAAAAAAGTAACCGTAAAAATTTATAACGCTTCTAAATCTGACCCAAACAGAATTTTGTTAAAACAAATCAATGATGTGTCTGGAAGCAACATAGTGATTTCTACAAAAACACTTAATGATGCTTATAAAAAAGCTAAGAAAAACGCCAGCAGATTAAAAAGAGTTTTTGTTAATTATGAAATACCAGCCACACCTGGAGCCAACAACAAAAAACCTGCAATTTCTGACAGAGGAGCAGTAGTTTTAGTGTTAGGATATAAAAATTAATATTAAAAATTTAATTTAAGCGCTTTTCAATATGTTGGAAAGCGCTTTTTTTGTTTATTTTTGCAAAGATTTTAACAAACACCATGATGATAAAAGTTACATTGCCGGATGGTTCGGTAAAAGAATTTCCAAAAGGAACAACTTCTTTAGAAGTTGCTAAAAGTATAAGTGAAGGTTTAGCCAGAAACGTTTTGGCAGCAGAGGTTAATAATGAGGTGATTGACGCCACCCGACCATTAAATGAAGATGTAACCCTTAGTTTGTTAACTTGGAAAGATGATAATGGTAAAATGGCTATGTGGCATTCATCAGCTCACTTAATGGCTGAAGCTATTGAAGCTTTATACCCAGGGGTAAAATTGGCCATTGGACCACCAATAGAAAGAGGGTTTTACTACGATATTGATTTAGGAGAACATCATATTACTGATGAAGATTTACCTAAAATTGAAGCCAAAATGAAAGAGTTGGCTAAACAAAAAAACGAATACATCAGACAAGAAATATCTAAGGCAGATGCCATTAAATATTTTGAAGAAAAAGGTGATGAGTACAAATTAGAATTGCTTGAAGGTCTTGATGATGGTACCATTACTTTTTATACTCAAGGTAACTTTACAGATTTATGCCGTGGACCCCACATTCCAAACACTGGATTCATCAAGGCTATTAAATTAATGTCTATTGCTGGTGCTTATTGGAGAGGAGATGAAACAAGACAACAATTAACACGTATTTACGGAATAACGTTTCCTAAAAATAAAGAATTAACCGAATATTTAGAGTTTTTAGAAGAAGCAAAAAAACGAGACCACCGTAAACTAGGTAGAGAATTAGAATTATTTACATTTTCTAAAAATGTAGGAATTGGGTTGCCTTTATGGTTACCAAAAGGAGCAGCGTTAAGAAGTAGGTTAGAAGAGTTTTTAAAAAAAGCTCAAAAAGAAGGAGGATACGATCAAGTTATTACACCTCACATTGGACATAAAAACTTGTATATTACTTCAGGTCATTACGAAAAATATGGTGAAGATTCTTTTCAGCCCATTGCTACTCCTCATGAAGGAGAAGAATTTTTACTTAAACCAATGAACTGCCCTCACCATTGCGAAATTTATAAATCATCACCACATTCTTATAAAGATTTACCTTTAAGGTATGCTGAGTTTGGAACTGTTTATAGATATGAACAAAGTGGTGAACTTCATGGGTTAACAAGGGTTAGATGTTTTACTCAAGATGATGCCCATATCTTTTGTACACCAGAACAAGTAAAAGAAGAGTTTTTAAAAGTTATAGATTTGGTATTATATATTTTTAAAACATTAAGTTTTGAAAACTTTAGCGCTCAAATCTCTTTAAGAGACCCAAATAATAAAGAAAAATATATTGGTTCTGATGAAAATTGGGCAAAAGCAGAACAAGCTATTATTGATGCCACAAAAGAAAAAGGACTTAACACTGTTGTGGAGTATGGAGAAGCCGCCTTTTATGGACCTAAATTAGATTTTATGGTAAAAGATGCTATTGGACGTCAGTGGCAATTAGGAACCATACAAGTAGATTATAATTTACCAGAACGATTTGAGTTAGAGTTTAAAGGAGCTGATAATGAAATGCACAGACCAGTGATGATTCACAGAGCCCCTTTTGGGTCTATGGAAAGATTTGTTGCGGTTTTACTTGAACATTGTGGTGGAAACTTCCCCTTATGGCTTACAACTGAACAAGTTGCTATTTTGCCAATTAGCGAAAAACATCAAGAATATGCGGAAAAAGTTTTAAATGTCCTAAAAAATTCCGATATTCGCGCTTTTATTGATGATAGAAATGAAAAAACAGGTAAAAAAATACGTGATAACGAAATTAAAAAAATCCCGTATATGCTTGTAGTAGGAGGAAAAGAAGAAGAAAATAACACGGTTGCAGTAAGAAAACATGGAGAGGGTGATTTAGGAGTAATGGATGTGAATAAATTTACCGAATTGATTAAAGAAGAAATAAAAAAAGAATTAGATAATTAAATAATTGATTGTTTAACCAAAAAGAAAGGAGTAACGAACTATAGCTATTAAGAGAAGAAGTAATTTTAGAGGCAGAAAACCTTTTCGTAAAGAAGAGCCTTATAAAATTAATGAAAAAATTAGAGCACAAGAGGTAAGATTGGTATCTGAAGACGGGGCTGAAGTAATGAGTCTTGAAAAAGCTTTAAAAAAAGCTAATGATGCTGATTTAGATTTGGTAGAGATATCTCCAAATGCTAAACCGCCTGTTTGTAAAATTATTGATTATAAAAAGTTTTTGTTTGAACAAAAGAAAAAACAAAAAGAACTTAAATCAAAACAAACTAAGGTTACAATTAAAGAAATTAGATTTGGTCCAAACACTGAAGATCATGACTTTAATTTTAAATTAAAACATGCCATTGATTTTCTTAAACAAGGAGCAAAAGTTAAAGCTTATGTCTTTTTTAAAGGTCGTGCAATCGTTTTTAAAGATAGAGGAGAAATATTATTATTGCGCTTTGCGCAAGAATTGGAAGATTATGGAATAATTGAGCAGTTACCAAAATTAGAAGGTAAAAAAATGATTATGATGATTAATCCAAAAAAGAAGTAATTAAAGAGTATATAAAAGGGTAAATTAAAATTTGAAGCAATGCCTAAAATGAAAACAAAATCTAGCGCCAAGAAAAGATTTAAATTGACTGGTTCTGGAAAAATTAAAAGAAAACACGCTTTTAAAAGTCATATTTTGACTAAAAAAAGCAAGAAAAGAAAACTTAAGTTAACACATGCTACGCTTGTTCACAAAACTGATGTGAAAAGCATTAAGCAACAATTGTGTATCTAAGTTAATTAAAAATTATTCCTAAAAAGTTTAGGAAGGTTAATTGTTAAACCCGGTAATTAGTAACTAAGATTTAGTTTTAACTAAACACTAACTACCAAAAAACTTAAAAATTATGCCAAGAGCAAAAAACGCGGTAGCGTCAAGAAGAAAAAGAAAAGCTGTAATGAAGCTTGCCAAAGGATACTTTGGTAGAAGAAAAAACGTGTGGACAGTTGCGAAAAATGCTGTCGAAAAAGGTTTAGCTTACGCTTATGTAGGTCGTAAACAAAAAAAGAGAAATTTTAGAAAGCTTTGGATTCAAAGAATTAATGCAGCTGCTAGACAACATGGAATGAGTTATTCTCAGTTCATGGGAAAAGTAAATGCAAAAGGAATCAAATTGAACAGAAAAGTTTTAGCTGATTTAGCAATGAATCATCCTGAAGCTTTCAAAGCAGTAGTAGATTCTGTAAAATAATTTATTAACATTACCCTTTTATACAAAAAACATCAGCCAATTGGTTGATGTTTTTTTGTTTTAAATAAAATTAATAGATTTGTAAAAAAATAAACACAATGAAAAGAAAAATGATTATAGTTTTAGCACTTGGAATATTGTCAAGTTGCTCATTATTTAGTAAAAAACAAGATAAAGCCCCAAAAGGAGGGTTAAATTTGTTTACTATTGAACAAGACAGACAATTAGGAAAACAAGTGGCAGATGAAATTGCTTCCAAACCCAATGAATATCCAGTTTTAGATTCGGCTAGCAATGTGGTGGCTTATCAGTACATCTACAAAATAAGAAATACCATTTTAAACACAGGTAAAGTGAAACACAAAGATGATTTTGCTTGGGAGGTGAAAATTATTAAAGATGATTCTACTTTAAACGCATTTTGTACCCCTGGAGGTCACATATATGTTTATACTGGAATTATAAAATATTTAGAAAATGAAGCTCAATTGGCGGGTGTAATGGGTCACGAAATGGGTCACGCCGATTTAAGGCATTCAACACGCCAAATGACCACAATGTATGGTATAGATATATTAGTGAGTGCCGCTTTAGGTGAAAAACAAGCACTGAAACAAGTTACTGAAGGTTTAATAGGATTAAAATTTAGTAGAAATCACGAAACAGAAGCTGATAGAATGTCAATAGAATATTTGTGTCCTACAAATTATATAGCTGATGGTGGAGCAGGTTTTTTTGAGAAAATAGAAGCTTCTGGTAGCAAAACACCTCCAGAATTTTTAAGCACGCACCCTAGTCCTGCTCACAGAATAGAAAATTATCATAAATGGGCAAAAGACAATAATTGTGGAGGAACACAAACGTATGTAACTAACTATCAACAATTCCAAAGATTGTTTAAATAAAATAAATTTCTAAAAAATATTTCAAAACCTACAAATATCATTTTAATTTGTAGGTTTTTTTATTAACTTGCAAAATATTAATAAAAGTTTAACCTTATAAAATTAAAAATTATGGCAGTATTAAAAGTGATTGAAGTATTATCAAGCTCAACAAAAAGTTGGGAAGATGCAACAGCAAAAGCAGTTAAAGAAGCGTCTAAAACATTAAAAAATGTTACCTCAGCTTACGTTGAAGACCAAAGTGTAACAGTAAAAAACGGAAAAGTTTCTGAATACAGAGTAAATTTGAAATTAACTTTTAGATTAGGTAAATAGAAATTTCAACCAAAACAAAAAAACCCTTTGAATTATATTCAAAGGGTTTTTTTATAGTTTAACGTTTTTTATGGCTGCAAAATAACCGTTTCGTTTGATGTTTTTTCAGCTTCTACTTTAATAATACCCTCACCAATTAAAGTGTCTCCTGACCTTGCTTCAATATCTAACACAGCAAAACCAGCTTGACCCAAATTGTACATATCTGTATAATCAAAAGTAGCCACCCCTGAGTTATCAGTGTATAAAGTATCGTCAATAATAATACCTGGGTGTGGATTACTGGTTGGAGTTGGATATAATCTAACCATTGCTCCTGGAAAAGGTGCGCCTGAAGTATCAACTACCGTTATAACAGCAACGGTTGGTGCTTCTTTTCTACAAGAAAATGTTCCTAATGCTAAGAAAGCAAATAACATTGAAAAAATTCCAATTTTAGCAAATAATCTGTTCATATAATCTAATTTTTAAGTAATTTCGCTTTTTAAAAAGCAATATATTTTACAAATATACGGTTAAAATAGCAAAAAGGTTGTATAATTATAACAATTATCTCCCCTAAAAAGTTACAGTTGAATGGAATTAAAAGAAAAAATAGAGGAAATAAAGCAACAAATTAATAAATTTAATGCTAAAACTTCTGAGGATATTGAGGCTTACAGAATTAAATTTATTGGGTCTAAAAATGTGGTAAAAGATTTATATAAAGAGCTCAGATCTGTCCCTAATGAATTAAAAAAAGAATATGGTCAATTAATTAATGGACTTAAAAACTTAGCTGAAGAAAAATTTTCTAACCTAAAAGAGTCAATAAACACTGATACATCTACTAGCAATAAAAAAAGTATTGATTATTCAAGACCAGCAGAAGAAATAGAGTTGGGAGCAAGACACCCTTTGGCTGTTGTAAAAAATGAAATTATTGATATTTTTAAACGCATAGGTTTTGTTGTATCAGAAGGACCTGAGGTTGAAGATGATTGGCATAACTTTTCAGCACTAAATTTCCCTCCTGAACATCCTGCAAGAGATATGCAAGATACGTTCTTTATTGAAAAAACTGAGGAGGATGACCGCTCAAAAGAAATAGCATTAAGAACACATACCTCATCTGTTCAAGTTAGAGTAATGGAAAATTCCACACCTCCAATCAGAACCATTTCTCCGGGTAGAGTTTATCGTAATGAAGCCATTTCTGCCCGAGCACATTGCTTTTTTCATCAGGTTGAAGGATTATATATTGATACTGATGTGTCTTTTGCAGATTTAAAACAAACACTACTTTATTTTGCTAGAGAAATGTTTGGAGAAAAAGCACGTATTAGATTACGTCCATCTTATTTTCCGTTTACAGAGCCATCAGCAGAGGTTGATGTGTCTTGCACAATTTGTAATGCTAAAGGGTGTAATGTTTGTAAATATACCGGTTGGTTAGAAATTTTAGGTTGTGGAATGGTTGACCCTAACGTTCTTAAATCTGCCAATATTGACCCTAATAAATATTCTGGATTTGCTTTTGGAATGGGAATAGAACGTATTGCACAATTAAAATTTAGAGTAGGCGACTTACGCTTGTACTCTGAAAATGATATTAGATTTTTAAAACAATTCAAATCAGCATACTAATGGGATGGTTTAATTTTAATAAAGGTGAAAAACCTACACACAGAAACAGTCAAGTTAACTGGATAGACTTAACAGATATATCGCAATTAAATCAAATTATTGAAGAATCTAAATCCATTCCTGTTTTGATATATAAACATAGTACAAGATGCTCGGTGAGTATTATGGCTAAAAATCATTTAGATAGAAATTGGGAGTTAGATGAAGATAAAATGAAATGTTACTATTTAGATTTATTAAAACACAGAGATATTTCTAACGAAATAGCTAATGTATTTAATGTGATTCATCAATCACCACAAGTATTAATTATTAAAAATGGCGCCTGCATTTATAATGCCTCACACGATTCAATAAATGTAAGAACCATTGCTAAACAAATAAAATGATGATTAAAAAATTAATTCCCCTTTTAATGGTTTTGTTTTTTGTGTCTTGTCAAACAGATGTAGATGAGAAAAAAGATAAACAATCTAAAAGAAAAGCATCTACTCCTATAAAAATTGTTAGTCCTGGATATGATACCGAATATATAGTTGGTGATGAAGTAAAAATTGAGTTAAAGGCTGAAGAATCATTATCAGCCAATGAGGTGACTTTGTTTGTGGATGATACGGTTTATATGTCAAATATTCCCTTTAAATCTCAAACCATAACAATTGACACAAAAAATGGTAAAGTAGGTTGGGTTGATATGTATTTAGAATATAAAGATGCCAAAGGAAATCCTCACAGAGACAATAGAAGATTAATTTTCTTCTCTGATGTAACACCTCAACAAAAAGTGGCGAAAATTATTTCTGAATTTCCCCATAACAACACCTCTTACACACAAGGTTTAGAATTTTACAACGGAAAGCTTTACGAATCAACAGGTCAAAAAGGGCGTTCAATAATTGCTGAGGTAGATTTAACAACAGGAGAAATTTTAAGACAAAAAGATTTAGATGCTCAATATTTTGGAGAAGGCATTACTATTTTAAACGATACCATTTATCAAATTACTTGGCAAGCAGGTAAGTGTTTGATGTATGACTTAGATTTTAATCCAATAGGAGAGTTTGATTATGAAGGAGAAGGTTGGGGTTTATGTAATAATGGAACATCAATTATTATGACAAACGGTAGTTCTGAAATTGTTTGGCGAAACCCTAAAACATTTCAAATTGAAAAACGTGTTTATGCATTTGAACCCGAAACAGATGTGCCTGCTTTAAACGAAATAGAATTAATTGATGGTTATCTTTACGCTAATGTTTACACCACCAACGATATTGTTAAAATTGACACCGCTACTGGTAAAGTAATAAGCCATATTGATTGCTTTGATGTAGCCCAAAAAGGACGTAATTTTGGTGATGTTTTAAACGGAATTGCATACAATAGTCAAACTCAAAAAATTTACATTACAGGAAAATTGTGGTCAAAATTGTTTGAGGTTAAGTTTGAGTAAAAAAAAGTATTATCTTTATGGTTGATGAAAAGTGAATTTGACAACTTATTAAAAGAATATAATCGATTGAAGATTGTTCAATCAAAACAGCAATTTGATGAACTTAAACAGCAATTTGTTTATCATTCTAATAAATTAGAGGGCTCAAACTTAACACTTATTCAAACCAAAGATGTTGTAAATTACCATAAAATAAAAGGTGAAGCATCAATTGTTGATACTTTAATGGTTATTGATCATTATAGGGCGTTAAATCAAGCTCTTTATTTTGGAGCAAACAACTATCCACTAACCGAAAAATTAGTGTTAAACCTACACGAAATACTTTTAAAAAACACTTTTGAAATAGATCCTTTTTATCAAAGTTGGAAAACGAAAGGTCAAAAGTTAGGATGTTATAAAGTAATGTCTAATAGAATTAAATATACAGTAAATGAACAAACTGTTTTTTATGAAACACCAACACCCCAAAAAAGTAAAGAAATACTTATAACGGCTTTAGAGAATTATCAAAATAGTGCTGACAACTTTATAGATAAGTTATCAAAATTAATCCAAAATATTTATAATGCTCACCCATTTTTTGACGGAAATAAACGAATGACTAGATTAATTGTTGCCAACCAATTAATGGCTAGTAATTTACCATTAATCCCTATTCCTTTTAACAAAGGAAAATACAATAAAGCATTAATTGAAGGATTTATTAATCAAACAAATTTACCTATTAAAAACGAAATAGAGGCTGTTTTTAATCAATTTTTAGCCAAACAGATAGAAGATAAATTAAACACAAAACAACCTAACAAAGGCTTTGGATTAATATTATAATAATGAGTAAATTATACATTGTACCCACTCCCATAGGAAATTTGGAAGATATGACCTTTAGAGCCGTTAGGGTTTTAAAAGAGGTTGATGCTATTTTAGCTGAAGACACAAGGGTGACCTCTAAATTATTAAATCATTACAATATTAATAATAAATTAATATCGCATCATCAACACAATGAGCACAAAACCACCAACAGAATTGTAGAAGATATTCAGAACGGAACAACTTACGCTTTGGTGTCTGATGCAGGAACTCCTGCCATATCTGACCCAGGGTTTTATTTAACCCGTGCTTGTGTAGAAGCGGGAATTGAAGTGGATTGCTTACCTGGTGCCACAGCTTTTGTTCCTGCCCTAGTTAATTCTGGTTTCCCTTGCGAAAAATTTCAATACATTGGTTTTATGCCTCATAAAAAAGGACGTCAAACCATTGCTAAACAAATAGCAGACGAACCTAAAACAACCGTTTTGTATGAATCTCCTCACCGAGTAATAAAAACACTTAATTTATTTTTAGAATTTTTAGGCGACACACGAAAAGTTTCCATCTCAAGAGAAATATCTAAAAAATTTGAAGAAACTGTCAGAGGAACTATTCCCGATCTTATTAAACATTTTGAAAACAAAGCCCCTAAAGGCGAATTTGTAATGGTGGTGGAGGGGAAATAAACCTCATTTTCAACTATTGTAAGTGTATAATTATGTAACTAAAGCCTTTTTTTACACTATGTATTCAGTTAACTTTGGTTAATTGTATGAAAAAGGGGCTTAAAATCATAAAAAAAATAGTGTTTTGGGTGTTTTTTATTGCCTTGTTTTTTGTTACCATTTCTACCATTTTATTAAAAATATATGAGGACGACATTGAGCAATATGCCATTGATGAAATTAATAAGCATTTAAACACCAAAGTAAAAGTTGAGGATATTGACTTAACAATCTTGCGTAATTTTCCTTATGCCTCATTAGATTTCCAAAAAGTATTAATTAATGATGCTTATGAATCTATAAAAAGTGAAGACACTCTGTTTTATGCCCAACATTTGTATTTAAACTTTAATATTTGGGATATTATTTCAGAAAATTATACTGTAAAAAATATTAAAACCAATAATGGGGTGTTAAAAATTAAAACATCAAAATTAGGTGATGTAAATTACCTCATTACCAAACCCGATAATGATTCTACAAATACAAATAAATTTAGTTTTAAATTAGATTGGCTAAAAGCTGAAAATTTAAGATTTGAATATGCTAACATTGCCACCCAACAATTTTACAAAGTTAACATCAAAGATGGCGATTTTGAAGGTGATTTTTCTGAAACAGATTATCAACTTAAAGTAAGGTCTGATTTATATATTCAAAAACTAAAAACTAACTCTTTTTCGTTAGTAAAGCATAAAAATGCGCATTTAGATTTAAATTTGCACATTAATACTCAAAAAGATGAATACTTGTTTAAACAAGGTGATTTAACTATTGAAAAAATGCCTTTTCAAGTAACCGGTGCTATAAAATCTAATCAAATTGATTTAAGTATTAAAGGTAAAAATATTGAACTAGATGATTTAACAAAAACCATTTTAAACCAAAATATTGAAAGGGTTAATGATTATGAAGGGTTTGGACAAGTTAACTTTTTAGCTCAAATTTCAGGTCAATTGTCCAAAACTAAAATGCCTTCTATTGTCGCCGATTTTTCTATTAAAAAAGGTAAAATGACAAAAAAAGATAATGGGTTGAGTTTAACCAACATTAATTTAATAGGCAATTATAAAAATAAACAAAGTAATAGGGCAGAACTGTTATCTTTTCAAACCCTTGATTTTGATTTATTACAAAGTCATTTTAAAGGCAATGCAGTTATTGTAGATTTTAACACCCCCACTTTTGTAGGCGATATTTTTGCTAATATTCATTTAGCATCTTTTCATCAGTTTTTTAATTTTAAACCAGTGGAAATACTAAGTGGTCAAATAAAAATTAACACATCATACAGCATAAGATTTCCAGATATTGAATACAATCCAAATCAATTTGATTTAGAAAATACAAACGGTGAGTTGATATTAGATAATGTTAACTTTAAACCCACAGACAGCGACATCTATTTAACGTCAATTTCTGCAGATGTTTTGTTGTTAGGTAATGATATGGCAACAAAAAACCTTACTTTTAAGTCGGGTAAATCTGATTTTTTATTAAATGGTGCGTTTAAAAACATTATTCCTTTTATTGAGGGGAATTCAGATTTAGGTGTCATTGCCTCTATCGAATCCAATTACATTGACATTAATGGGTTTTTGCGAAATGACCCTACACAAACTAACGAAAAATCGGTACAAGAACCATTTAAACTACCCGAAAATATTAATCTAAACATAGATTTAGATATTAAAAAATTATTATGGGATAAACATCAATTTGACAATATTTCAGGAAAATTTTTAATGCTAAATCAAGTGGCAAAAGTTAATCATTTTAGTATGAAAACTTTAGGAGGCACAGCAACTGGCAATATAAAATTAGAAAATGATTTTGGTCAATTAATTAGTTTGTTAGATGGACAATTAAACTTAAAAAACATTAATGTCAAACAACTGTTTGAAGAGTGGAATAATTTTAATCAAAAAATAATAACCAATCAACATTTGTCAGGAACATTAAATGGTCAATTTAATTTATTATTAGTGTTTGACCAATATTTAAATTTGTTAGAAGATAAAATGTATGTTAAATCTGATGTAAGCATTAAAAATGGAATGCTTAATAATGTTGAAACAATGCTTGAAATAACCGAGTTTATGCGGTCTAATAAAGCTTTAAAACTTGCTTTAAACAAGCATATTGATAATTTTGAAGAAAAACTTATTCATTTAAAATTTAGCGATTTATCAAATACCATTACTATAAAAGATAGGAAAATTATTATTCCAAAAATGTTAATAAAAACTAACGCTTTAGATGTTGAATTTTCGGGGTGGCACGACTTTGATAACAATATTGAATATCATTTTAGTTTTAGATTTAGAGATTTAAAAACAGTTCCTGAATATACCGAATTTGGAAAAATAGAAGATGACGGTTTAGGATGGCGTGTTTATATTACAATGACTGGAACTATTGATGAACCTATTTACAGTTTAGATAAGTCTGAAATGAAATCTACCTTAAAAGACAACTTAAAAGATGAAAAAAATGATATAAAATCTATATTAAAATCTGAATTTGGGATGTTTAAAAAAGATAGTACAGTACAAGACAAACAAGTTACTAATAAAAGTGAAGCCGTTGAATTTATTATTTATGATGAGGAAGAACATCAATCAACTGCCTCCGATTCTCTATCTCGTAAATCTAAAAACAAAAAAAAGACCAATAAATTTTTTAATAAACTAAAGCAAGATGCTAAAAAAGATGAATCATTAGAGTATGAATTGGAATAAAGTTGTTTTTACTTTTTTATTTCAAATAAAATACTTACATTTATAATGTATTAATTGTTAACCTCTTATTTAAAAGTAAGAATAAAAAGAAAAACTATGAAAAAATTATTAGCAGAATTTATTGGAACATTATGGTTAGTGTTAGGTGGGTGTGGTAGTGCCGTTTTGGCTGCTGCTTATCCAGAATTAGGTATTGGATTTGTTGGGGTTGCCCTAGCTTTTGGTTTAACCGTTGTTACTATGGCTTATGCTATAGGACATATATCGGGTTGTCATTTAAACCCCGCTGTAACATTAGGATTGTGGGCAGGAGGCAGATTTGATAAAAAGGATATTCCTGGTTATATTGTAGCTCAATTATTAGGAGCAATTTCTGGTGCGGGTATTTTATATTTAATAGCTACTGGAAAGTCGGGATTTGAAGTTGGTGGATTTGCTGCAAATGGTTATGGAGAACACTCTCCAGGAGGTTATAGTTTGTTGTCGGCATTAATTACAGAAGTAATAATGACGTTTATGTTTTTAATTATTATTTTGGGTGCTACACATTCTAAAGCTCCAAAAGGATTTGGTGGATTAGCTATTGGTTTAGGACTAACATTAATTCACTTAATAAGTATTCCTGTTACCAATACATCTGTTAATCCAGCTAGAAGTACAAGTCAAGCATTATTTGCTGAAGGTAATTGGGCAATGAGTGAATTGTGGCTATTTTGGGTAGCTCCTATTGTAGGGGCATTAATTGCAGGCGCTGTTTACAAATATATGTCTCCAGATAAGGCACAATAAAATCTATTATTCCGAATTATTCATAGTTTTTGTAATATAAAATTTGTGAATAACTTGGGTTATAGCATTTCCATTGCTATTTGCCTTGCCTCATCATTAGAATTAACAAAATCATCATACGTTGGTTTTTGAATGTGTGTGGCTTTCTCTAGTGTTTTAGCATTAATGTTGGCTATGTCTAAAAATTTGATTTTATCTTTTAAAAAGGCATCAACAGACACTTCATTGGCAGCATTAATAATACAAGGAGCGTTTCCACCTTTATCCATTGCTTGATAGGCTAAATCAAGATTCGAAAACGTTTCTAAATCTGCTTGTTCAAAAGTGAGTTGAGGATAATCCATAAAATTAAACCGTTCAAAATTGGTTTTAAATCGGTTAGGGTATGTTAAGGCAAATTGAATGGGTAGTTTCATATCTGGTAACCCCATTTGGGCTTTCATTGACCCATCTGTAAACTGCACCAACGAATGAACAATGGATTGCGGATGCACAATCACATCTATTTGATTTGATTTTAAACCAAACAACCATTTGGCTTCAATTACCTCAAGTCCTTTATTCATCATTGTGGCAGAATCAATTGTGATTTTAGCCCCCATACTCCAATTGGGGTGCTTTAGGGCTTGTTGTTTAGTAATATTTACTAAATCTTCTCGTTTTTTACCTCTAAAAGGACCACCAGATGCAGTTAAGTAAATTTTTTCAATGGGGTTATGGAACTCACCAACTAAACACTGAAAAATGGCTGAATGCTCGGAGTCCACAGGGTAAATGTTGACTCCTTTAGATTTGGCTAATTTTGTTATCAATTCACCTGCCACCACAAGGGTTTCTTTATTGGCAAGCGCTATATTTTTTCCTGCATTAATGGCATTAATGGTTGGTTTTAAACCAGCATATCCAACCAAAGCAGTTAGTACAATATCAATTTCTTTCATTTGAACCACATCTGCCAAAGCGTCAATGCCACAATATGTTTTAATGTCGTGTTTCCATAAGGTTTCCTCCACTTTTTTGTACTGATTTTCGTCACCAATCACCACCGTATTTGGCTTAAATTTTAAAGCTTGTTCAATTAGTAAATCGGCATTAGAGTGAGCGGTTAAAACACTCACTTCAAATTTATCAGGATAAGTTTCAATAACCTCTAACGATTGTGTTCCAATAGACCCCGTTGAACCTAAAATGGCAATTTTTTTCTTGTCTGACATAGATGACAAAGGTAAATTTTATTTTATAATCAAGGTGTTTTTTATGCCATTATTAGTAAAAACTCTAAGTACATACGTTCCTTTGGCTAATTCATCTAAATCATCTAATAATACTGTTTTTTTACCTTTTGATTGGGTTGAATACACCACTTTACCATTGAGGTCAATTAAATAAATAGTAACATTTTTGTCGTTTAACCCATAAATACCAATTTGATTAGTAAATGGATTAGGATATACTTTAATGGATGTTAAATCATTTTCGTTAACCCCAACATCCGAAATCACCTCAACTATTTGAGTTAAAACACTATCGGGACAATTGCCATTAGATGCCGTAAGAGAAACGGTGTAAGATCCTAATCCTGCATATAAGTGCCAAGGGTTTAAATCAGTTGATGTTGTTCCATCACCAAAATCCCATAAATATGTATTTGCATTGCTTGAGTTATTGGTAAAATAAATGGTTGAGTTAGGCATAACCGCAGGAGATGAAGTTGTAAAATCTGCAATTGGTTTTTGAGAAATGCTTACGGTAATGGTTTGAGAAAACACATCACTGTTTGAGCCATCTAAAGCTGTTAATTCAACCGTATAAGTTCCAGATTGTGTATAATATGCCGTTGGATTAACATCTGAACTGGCTGTTCCATTGCCAAAATTCCAGCTATAAGCCGTAGCGTTTGATGAGGTGTTAGTGAAAGTAATACCTTCTCCTTCGCAAATGTTTAAGTTTGGAACATTAAACCCTGCCATAGGAGGTAAAGTTCCAGACTGTAGTGTTTGCCCGTCAGATGAAATAATGGTTGATTCTAACCCTGCTCCATTTACTGCTTTTACTGATACATAATAGGTCGTTCCTACTACTAAACTCAACCCATTTTCTGTAAAGGATTGATTTAATCCGTTGTTGGTCCAATTTACAACATCTGTTGCTCCTGCACTTGTGCCAACGGCGTACCAATAAGCAGAAATTGCGGAATTTGTATCAATAAAATTAGTCCAATTACCAGAGATTTGATTGGTAGTATTAAATTGATTAATGTCTGCTCCCAAACCATCACTTACAACACCATTTGTTTCAGGAATCGTCCAGTCTATATTTTGGAAACTACTGGCAATGGTTGACCAATTATTAGCTTCATCAATGACAATAGATTGTATGTTAGCTGATGGCATTGAGGGGTTTTGATTTTGGTAACGCACGTCATCTATGCTTAATGAGGCAGTAACCAATTCATAACCCGTTCTTGAGCGGTAAACTTGAAAATTATCGTACATTCCTTTACAATTTCCTGTTCTTAAAGATAAATGATTTCCACTTGTAAATGGCGAGCTATCTGTCCATTCCGAAACCAATACGTCATCTAAAAATGCTTTAATGTTACCTGTTTGTGGATTAAACATAATTTTAAAATCATAAACTACATTAGGGTCAACTGTTACCGCATCATCAGTTTGTAACACAATATTATTACCAGTTGATTTATAAATTTGACACTTGTCTTGATCGGCACGCCAATATACCATATAAGAATCTCCCCTTTGGGTTTGAGTAGCATCACTACACCAAAAATGAATACCTGCTCTGCGATTATTTCCTGTTCCTTGAATTTGTCCTGTCCAATGGTATAAGTATGTGTATTGATTGTCTTGCCATAAATTAGTGTATATGTTTGAGTTATTTTCAGTTTCATCAGACTGATACATTTGGCTACCTGCTATTTGCCAAGTTCCTGTTACTGATGTCCAGCTTGGCTGCATCACTTCAAAGCTATCTAACATAAATCCATTATTTTTATTAGCCGACCAATATTGACCGTCATAATCACTAATTAAATGGAATGAGTTGGCAAGTAGATTATTATCATTGTCGTTGTAAGTTACATTAAAATCGCCTGTTTCCCAATTGTTAGCTAAAGTAATAGATGTGGTTGGAGGGATATTATCTTGTACACAACTATAAGTAGCATTAAACCCAGGCTTTACTGTAGCCCCATCAGATTTAAACCTAAAAGTAACTGCGCCAGATGAAGTAGTAAAACTACCAGGAGAATTGGTTCCTGTATAAGCGCCTATTAAAGTTGAAGAGGTAGAGTTACCGTCATAAATCCAAAGGGTATCATAATTGGCTTCAACATCAAACATTGTAAAATTGACATTGATGGCAGTGGCAAATGGAGGCGCAATGGTCCAAGTGTAGTCTTCATTATTATAGTAATCTTTGTTTGGACCGCCAAAATCGTGAATGATGCCTGAACAAGAATCTTGTTTACAATCGGTTAAAAAATCATTAATTGCCCACCAAAAATGGTCGTAACCGTCATCATATCCTAATGCCCAAATTCCTATACCAGCAATACCAGTATTATTAACGTGTTGTAATCGTTTTCTAAACGCATCTTTTTCGGTGATGTAGCATTGTTTCCACGTGCCTCCTTGCTGAAATACATAAATATCAGTATAACTATCGTTATCAAATTGATGATTGGCAGTAGAATAATTTCCAGATGTGTTGTTTTTAATAACTTTATAAAATTTTGCTACTCCATTAGCAGTAGTAGAACTTGGTACATTATTATTGGTGGTGTTCCATTGAAAACCATAATAAGGCAACCCTAAAACTAATCTATCTTTTGTACATCCAGCAGCTAAATAATTGGTAATAGTTTTAGATAGGGTTTGATTGTAAGTGCTACCAAAATGATATAAAGGATCATTAGGGCCTGTGGTTGAACTACCTGGATAATAATAATCATATCCCATAATAACAAAATAATCCACAGCAGGAATCATAATTGAAAAATCAAATACATTATTCCAATCAACTGCATATAAAACCGAGCTAACTTCAGACCCAGGAATAGCAGCATGCATTTGATTGGCTAAATCTACCATAAAATTGGCAAAATTTGTTTTTTGAGAAGATGGTAATCCTTCAAAATCTATATTTACTCCATGCGCCCCTCTTGCTTGAATGGTATTAATCAAATTGGTAATTAACGTCTGCTTAGCGGTAGAATTTGTTAAAAAAGTAGATAAATTAGATGACCCGAATAAAGTGACACATAAGGTTACTTTTGTATTTCCACTCGCCAAAGCAGCATCAACAGCAGCAGAAGTTGACCAACCATTTGTTGTTACAGCATTACCAGTTGATTTATTAACTTCATACGAGAAAAAAGACATGTGGCTTAATAAATCCCATTCATAATTCAAATAATCGTTACCAGCCCAATACGGATGCCATCCATAAACCATTTTGTTTAACGAACAACCATTATATTTTTGTTGGTTATTTGCAGATGGATGATAGGGTTGATTATTTTCATAATCGTTAGCATTAAGACCAAGTGCTCCATAATATTCTGATTGAATTTGGTGAATAGACTGATGCTGTTGAGCCAACAATACAGAAGCACTAAAAGTTAAAAAAATAAAAAATAAAAGTTTCATTTTAAGGTGTTTTTTTAACAAATTTACATTATTTTTTTGATTTTAGTAAACAAATATGCCATTATAAAAAGAGTAAGAGGATAAATTGGGTGCATATATCTTGTTTCATTCATTCTTTGAATAAACACTAAATAAAAAGTATAACAAAAAATGGTTATTGATATAAACCTTATTAAAACATCTACTCTGAACAACCAAACCCAAATAGATACCAATAGGCTACCAGATAAAATAATAAATGAAATCCATCTAATCACTTCAGATAGCCAATAACCTCTATAGGTGTTTTGAAAAATATAAAGATTTAAGTTTGAATGAACAGTTGTTTTGATATATGAATTTATAGGTGTTACAAAGTAGTTTCTATACCAAAGTTTATTTCTTAAAATTATATTAAAGGAATCAATTTTTGATATTAATTTAATTTCATCTTTTAATAAGTTAGGAGGCATTGGAATTTGTTTATCATAATATATTTTTTGTTGTTCAATTGTGGCTTGATAATCAGAAAAAAGTTTATTCCATTTTTTAGTAGAAATAATAGTGGTAACATAGTTAGGTAAATTAGATGTCGCAAATAAAATGTCTTCTTTTTTAGGTTGTCCTGTAATTGTATTGACCCAAATTGGCACTAAACTGCCATGTAATTTTTCGGGTTGATGTTCCCAAATTCTGTATAAATTACTAAATGCTTTGTGTGGTGGTCTGAACTGACTATTGTTGGTGTTGTCATAAATGCTTGCCAAACCAATAGTGTGTCCTGAAATTAAATATCCCCTAACTAACCAAATGTTAAGTCCAAAAGAGCTAATAGCAAAGTATAATATTAAATTTTTAATGGTTGACTTATTAAGTTCTTTTTTATAAATAATTAAAAATGGATAAATAAATAAAAAGGGGAGTAATTGTGGTCTTACAGATATCATTACCAAACAAATAAAAGCCAATATATAATGGTATTTCTTTAGATTAAAATTGTTGTAAATTTTAATTAACACAAATAAAAAACTAATCATTAAAAAGGGGGTAATTCCTTCTGTAATTGTATAAAAAACAAACCCGTATGAGCTTGGTAACAATCCATAAAGCAATTGAAAAAAAAGAGTTGTTTTAACTTGTTTTGTAAAAAGTAAGATGATTAATCCAAACAAATAAACACTAACGCCAAAAAAAACCGATTGAAAAATTAATAAGGCGGGAATGGCTTTTTTATTAAATAACATTTTAAATGTTAAATACAATATGCCATATCCAGGGCTACGTTGGTAGTATGAAGAATAACCTAAAGAATTGTCTTTCCAAACGCCTTTTTCCAAAAAATTATCTGCTGGTTTTAAATAGCTTACATCATCAGCTGTTGGATTTTTTTGAAAACTAAACCATTCTATTTCAGAAGAGTGATAGAGGTGTTTAGTGTTAACATTGTTAATTACAAAAGCCATTATTGCACAAGTTATTGCAATATAAATTAAGTAAATATGTACAGATGTTTTTCTCAGTGTGATGATTATTATTGCGAATATAAAAATTAATTTTATATCTTTACAAAAACTAACCCTTTATGAAACAAATTGTTATTACACTTTTAGTCTTAGTGGTGAACGTTTCTGTTTATGCCACTGTTTATTACTCAGACCCAGTTAATGGCAGCATGTCTAACCCTGGCACATCCACTCAACCTTGGGCTAATTTAGAAACAATTTTTAACTCTGGGCAAACATTTAATATGGGGGATGTTATTCTACTGCGAAATGGTAATCATGGTTTTCCAAAAATTAATGGGGTTAATACTGGATACGTTACAATAAAAGCGCAAGCGGGTCAAACACCAATATTAAATAGAGTGTATGTTGGAAATGTTTCGGCTACTTCTTTTTGGAAATTAGACGGATTAACCATTCAATCTATTAATGTTTCAACTTATCCCATTAGTTTAATTACGCTTTATCCTTCCACATCAAATATTGTTATAGAAAACTGCACAATTCAATCAACAAATAATACTACAATGTATAGCAGAAACGATTGGAGAACAAAAACTAATAATGGCATTAGGGCACAAGGGAATAATCATATTATACAAAATAATATATTAAAGAATATTGCGGTTGGCTTGTCTGTTGAAGCATACGGGTCAATTATTAGTAATAACACAATCCAATATTTTACTATTGATGGTATTAGGGGGTTAGCTAATAATTGTATTTATCAGCAAAATACCGTTTTGGATAATATTGTGGTGTTTACTTATGCCGAAAATCATTATGATGGATTTCAATCTTACACTTGTTGTCCTGTTGGTACAGATACACTAAAAAATGTTATTATTAGACAAAATTTAATCATAAACACGACAGACACTACAAGACAATGGCAAGGACCAATGCAAGGCATAAGTTGTTTTGATGGTTTTTTCGAAAATTGGACTGTTGAAAATAATGTGGTGATTGTTGACCATTGGCATGGGGTGACCTTGTTGGGAGCAATTAATTGCAGAATTATAAATAACACTTGTGTTGACCCTTATGATGTTTCACCTATTGATCCTTATGATACCGCAAGTACGGCTGTTCACGGACCGCCTTGGGTGAGTATTAAAGCCCATAAAAACGGAAGTCCATCTTATAACAACACTATTCAAAATAATATAGCCTCTACTTTAAATAATGATGTGGGCATTGGAACAGTAAGTAATAATGTTTTAATTGGAAATAGTACAAATTACCCCAATCATTTTGTAAATTATTTAGGATTAGATTATCATTTAATTTCTGCTTCAACGGCTATAGATGCAGGAACATCTACCTTTGCACCAAATGTAGATAAAGACAATGTGACAAGGCCACAAGGTTTAGGTTATGATGCAGGTGCTTATGAGTTTTTACCAACTATTATTTTTAATCAATCTGTTAATATTTGTAATGGTGACTCTTTGCAGGTAGGTAATTCCATTTATACAACAGGAGGAAATTATGCAGACACACTACAAACCAACAACGGAAATGATAGTATTGTTAACACTACTTTGACAATAAACAACAGTTATGAATTGACTAACAACGTTAATTTGTGTTATGGTGAGGTGTATGTTGTTGGGCAAAACACTTATACGCAAAGCGGAAATTATTCGGACACCTTAACCACATTGTTGGGTTGTGATAGCATTATCCATACAAACCTTATGGTTGAAGGTGCGATTGATGTTTCAGTGTCAATTTCAAGCATCACTTTAACAGCAAATCAAGGGGGACAAAATTATCAGTGGATTAATTGTTTGGATTCAAGTCTTATAATTGGGGCAACAAATCAAAGTTTTACCCCTCAACAAAATGGCAATTATGCGGTTGTCATCTCTCAAAACAATATATGTTCCGACACTTCATTATGCTATACTGTACAAGGGGTAGGAATTAAAGAAGTTTTACACCCCTCTTTTGAATTATACCCCAATCCAACACAGGGTGATTTTACAGTTCAATTAAAGGGAGTTAGCAACCAAGCAGTATTAATAATTTATAATCAATTGGGACAAAAGGTTTATCAAACTAATTTAAAAGGGCAAAGTCAGTTAATTCAACCTAAACTAAGCCATGGGGTTTATCAAATTGTTGTTATTGTAAATAATCAAAAAATATTTAACAGGTTGATAATTGAATAGGGATTTGATTAAAAAATAATTATTTCTTCATCATTTTTAAAGTGAAAGGAGTTTTTCTTATATTCTCAATTAATAAACCAAATTTGTAATAATCAAATAAAAATAAGCTAACGTATCCTTTTGTTAAAAGAAAACTAATTAAGGGTTTAGATGCCACAAAAGAAAGATAAATTATTAACTCTATTTTTCTTATTTTATGATAGAATTTCAGTATTTTAATGTTTTCAATAAGGGTTTTATCATAATTTGTATAATTTAATATATCAACTAAATTAGCTATTCCTTCTTTAGTTTTATTAAGGTATTCACGGTTTAATTCTTCATCTCCATTTAGTATAGGATTTTCTGTATGAGATATTTTAATGTTATTTTTAATTAAATTTAAACCAAATAGGGTGTCTTCATGTCCATATTTTTCAATTCGTTCATCAAATTGATTTTCTATAAATATTTTTCTGCTTATTAAAAAGTTGTTGGTCATAAAAGATTTGTTAGGAGATTGCTCTCTAACTCTACAAGGCTGACTTTCTCTTAATATGCCGTATTTCCATCTTAATCTTTTTTCTCTTTTAGGTTGTTTTGTATTGTAAATTCTTCCTCCACAAACTACGTTTGGTTCTATTTTTTTAATTATTCTTATATAATTTGATAAAAATGTTTTTGTTTTTATCATAGAATCACAATCAAGAAAAAGTAAATAATCGTATTTTACGTATTTCAAAAATAAATTTCTAATTTTTGATCGTCCAATATTGTAATTTAGTTCTACGTAAGTAACTTGAGAGTGTTTTTCACATTCAGATTTATTTATGTCTTTAAAGTTTTCAGAGGCATCATCAATTACAATAATTTCAGCTTGAACATTAAGCAATTCTATTTGGTTTGACAATTCTTTTATTAAAGAGGTAATGTTAAAATTGTAGGCTGGAATACATATTGATAACATAAAGAATTGTTTTTACTTAAACTCAATTTTACCATTTAACCATTCTCCATCAAGGGTGGCATTGTATTTTTTGTAAAAATTAATAGCAGGTGTGTTCCACTCTAACACTTGCCACTCAAATCTGCCTACATTTCTTTGTTCAGCAATTTCAAGTACTTTATCAAAAAGTTGTTTTCCAATACCTTTTCCACGCATTGATTCGGTAACTAAAAAATCTTCTAAATACAAACATTTTCCTTTCCAAGTAGAGTAGGAGGTGTAAAACAAAGCAAATCCAACAACTTTATTGTTTAATTCAGAAACAATACAGTCAAACACTTTGTTTTTACCAAAACCATCTTCAATTAATTGTTGGGTTGTGTTAATGTGTTGATCTCCTGCTTTTTCATAAACCGCTAATTCGTGAATTAAATCATTTACGGCTTGCATATCCTCTGGAGTAGAAGGTCTAATAATTAAATTATTCATTTCAAAGTTATTTTTAAATTAATCCACCACTTCTATTGTTTTTAAAATGGCTCTAATTTGACGAATATACTCTCTTTTATCAAATCGTGGTGCAAAAATATGAGCTTGAGCGTGAACAACAATTTGTCTTGTTGGATGTTTTATTGAGTATTGAACGAAAGGACCTCCACCTAAAGCTTCAGGATTACCAGCCTGTTTCCATAACCCTTCAATTTTTACTGCTTCATTTCCATCTACATTTATGTGTTGTAAAGTTGGTTTGTGTGTAGGATAATATTCTGTGGTCATGTAAGATCCTTTTTCTGTTCCTTTTACGTATTCTTTTAAAATGCTATCTCTTAACATCATAATGTTTTCTGGCGACATGCTCTCTTCTCCTTCATAAGGACTACTCCACACCAAAACACCTCTTTGCGACCAATATACACCACCTTTTGCTCCTGTTTTTGGATTGTCTTTTGTAACCTCATCAGCACTTTTATCTAAGGCATAAATAATGGTTTGTAAATCGGCTTTAAATTTAGATGATTGAGGAATTGAAATGCTAATTCCAAAACGTTCTTCAGCTGTTTGTTTAAATAATAAATGTGGATTTTGCTTGTATTTTTTTACTAAACGGTCAGTTTCCTCCTCATCAAACAATAAAACATAAGTATATAGTTCTTTTTTTAAAAAATCAACCAAACGGTCTTTTTTAGAGTCTCTAATTTGTATATATAGTTGACCATTGGCGTAATTATTTTGTTTTATTTGAACTTCTGTGGCATCTAAATTTGCATTTTCATCAACTGTAATTCTAATAAAATTACGGTGTTTTTTTCTGTTTTTATTAATAACAGCTGGGTCTTCCTGAATATAATCTAATATGTGTTCGTTATAGATATATGGTCCTTGTGCTGGTGTAGAAAAAACAGTATCAAATACCGATTTAATTTCGCCTTGCCACAACTCATTTTTAACGGAAACCAAAACCTGACCAGGTTTACCATTGGCTTGTGGCAATGTGCCAGTAACACCTTTTGGAACAACAACAGCCTCTTCATTTGATGTTGATTCATCATTAGAACAACTTTGTAAAACAAATAATAAACTAAAAATAGCAACTAATACCTTCATAACTAATAAATTTAATGGTTTTTAAAGATTAAACCTATTTATTCAACCCCTATAATAATTTTATCGCCAGGCTGCATTTTTTTTGGGTTCAAACCTTTATTTAATTCTTGTAAACGCACAAAAGGTATGCCGAGTTTTTGACTTACGGTCCACAAACTTTCGCCTGATTTTAAGCTGTAATACTTGTATTTACCGTCAGTAGTGGTTTTTGGTTTGCTATAAGGTGATTTTGATTTAGATGTGGTTGATTTAACGGTAGATTTTGTTGAGCTAGTGGCAGTAACATATTGTTTTTCGGGTAATAAAATGGTGAGTTTTTGTTGTGGATATATTTTTGAATATTTCATTCCGTTCCACTTTTTTATGTCGGTAACGGTTACAT
>CAYQRJ010000001.1:46088-49668 GCA_964419855.1 uncultured Crocinitomix sp. | reverse complement strand
CACGCAAATTATCATATCATTTTCCATTTTTGCAGGGTTATAAAGAGATTAACACAATGAATACGGGATTACCTAACCGCCATGAATCTAGTAATGAGTATCGTTATGGCTTCAATGGAATGGAGAAGGATGATGAAGTAGCTGGGGAGGGGAATAGTTACACGGCAGAATTTTGGCAATATGATTCTCGTTTAGGCAGAAGATGGAATATAGACCCTGTTGTAAAAGAACATGAAAGCCCTTATGCTACATTTTCGAATAATCCAATTTGGTTTGTATAAACGTGAATAGTTTAAATTTTATTTTATGAAAAGAAGTATTAAGTTTTTATTATTTTCATTTTTATTATTTTCGTGTATAAATAATAAAAATGAAACCAATGTTTTAAAAAAACCTGTAATAAATAGTACCGATTACTTATTCATAAATTATAATGAGATTCTAAATTTACTTATTTTTTCAAATAAGGAATTATATAATTTAACAATAAATAAACTCATTTCAAATAATGAGACTAAAAAATTTAATATTACTTCAAAATTAGCGTTTCAAAATTATGAAGTTTTATTAAAGATTGATACTCAATTAGATTATTTACATAAAAAACAATTTCCAAGTGAGCATAATTTTATTTATGTTAATAATCTAATTTGTGAATATAATGATATTATAAGTGAAGATTTTATTTTTTCAAATGAATTAGAATCTAAGGTTATGATTAAACCAATAGATTATGAATTAGTTAAAAAATATAATGTTTCATATTTAATTCAAAAGAAAATTAAAATATTAATATCTACAAATATTTTATATCAAAAATTATTATCCTCTGCTCATAGGTAACAGAACTAGTAAAAAAGTAGTTTATCCAAATACAGGTTATTTTACTAAAACCCCAGTTCTTTCTAAGTGTCCTCCCTGCTCACTCCACCCAATTCCGCAACAACCCCAAAAAGCTTTGAAGAACACCAACAATTTGTTAACCCGTTAAAAAGAAATACATAGGGTAAACCCTAATTGTCAGTTTATTAATTATTTGTATCTTTGAAACTCAGATTTGATTTTATGAGACAATTAGTTCTTTTAATATTACTTTTATTGTCCGTTAGCAGTTATGCTGATGTCATTCTTTATGAAAATTTTACTAGTGGTGTTTTACCTTTAGGTTGGTCAAATACAGCCATTCAAGGAAGTGATGTGTGGGTATTTAGAAGTTCTCCTGCTTTTGGGTCACAATCAGGTGGTGGATATGCTGTTTTTGATGACAATGCCCTTGGTGCAGCAACCATCCCTAATGAATCCGCTATAGAAACACCCGCTTTAGATTGTTCTAACAGAACAACAGTTTACCTATCTTATTCTCACCATTGGTTTGGTGTAGAGTTTACACACGGTTATGTAGAAATAAGTAATAATGGCGGTACAGTTTGGACACAGTTAATTGATTACCATAAAGTAACGAGAGGAAGTGTGGCAACCTCTCAAGATACAATTTTTGATATTACTGCTTATGCCGCTAATCAAGCAGATGTAAGAATAAGATTTAGATACACAGACGGAAGTCAAGCGGGTAAATGGTGGTATATAGATGATGTTAAAGTTTATTCTGATCCTGATGTAGGAATCACAGATTTAATTCTACCTAATTATTTAGGGTGTGGGCAAACTTATTCTAATACCGAAACTGTAACGGTTGAAATTACAAATTTTGGGGTTAACCCAATCACAAATATCCCTATAACGTGCAATGTGACTGGAGGAACTACAGCATCCTTAACAGGAACATATACTGGTCCTGCAATTTTAGAAGGACAAACGGCTACTTTTACTTTTGCTACAACCATTAATATGTCTGCTGATGCAGTGTATGATTTTTATATTTTCACTCAATTAGGTACAGATACTTATTTGAACAATGATACCCTTTATACATCAAGGCAACAATTAGTTACTACATATCCTTATTTGCAAAATTTTAATGGTACAACAGCTGGTTGGTTGGCAACAGGAAGTAACCCTCCGTTAAACGGACAAAGAAATTTTTATCACGGAAACATTCCTTATCTTAATGGTCCACAAGGAAATGGTGATAGTTGGTATGTTGAAACCAATTTGCCTATTGATGGTAGTTACATCTGGGTAGAAAGCCCCGTGTTTGATTTTAGTAGCTTAACAAATCCCGTTTTTACAATGGATATAAAACACAGTTTATATTCAAGTGATTGGTTTAGAGTACAATATTCAACTAACGGAGGAACAACTTGGACAACTTTAGGCTCTAACGCTGACCCTAATTGGTATAATAGTACTTCTAATTGGTCAAATAGTTATAATAACCCAGTAGATCAATGGTTATCTGTTCAGCATAGTTTGTGTAATTTAGCAGGGCAAAGTTGTGTTAAATTCAGAATTTATGGTCGCCCTTATTACGGCAATCCAACTTATCCAGATTGGTATAAATTTGCTTTTGATAATGTACAAATCAGTGAAGGCAATGATGTTGGGGTTTATGCTTATATCGACCCCGTAGATGCGGGTTGTTTATTTGATGCCAATCAACAAGTTACCGTTGCGGTTTATAACTTTAGTTGTAACCCAATAAGTAATGTTCCTATTACTTGCGATATTACTGGAATGATTACCCAAACGTTAACAGGTGTAGTTCCAGGACCAATTCCACCTGGAGGAACAGTTAATTATACATTTCCTACTACCATTAATATGCTGGCTTTAGGTGTGTATAATTTTAACACATATACTCAATTAGTAACTGATGCTAATAACTCTAACGATACTTTAGCAACGAGCATTAACGTTAATAACCTAAAAATCACTACGTTTCCATATTCAGAAAATTTTAACTCAGGAGCAGCCAATTGGACAGCTGGAGGGTCTAATCCTCCAACTAATGGGGGGCGTAATTTTGTGTTAGGAAACTTACCTTATTTAAACGGACCTCAAGGAAATGGAGACAGTTGGTATGTTGAAACTACCACCTCTATTGATGGTAGTTATATCTGGGTTGAAAGTCCCGTTTTTGATTTTACAAACTTAACTAACCCAACCATGACTTTTGATTTAAAACACAGTTTGTTTTCAAGTGATTGGTTTAGGGTTGAATATTCTATTGATGGTGGAACATCTTGGAACACTTTAGGCTCAGGACCCGACCCTAATTGGTATAACAGTACTAATTATTGGACAAACTCTTACAATGCACCTATAGATGCTTGGACAACAATGACACAAGAACTTTGTGAGTTATCTGGAGAGCCTTGTGTAAAATTTAGATTTTACGGTCGTCCTTATTATGGAGAGCCAAATTATGTGGGTTGGCATTACTTTGCGTTTGATAATTTTCAGATTAATGCAGGAGAACCTGATGATATACAACCGGTTGAAATTATTTTGAGTCATTCTGGAAATTGTGTTGCTTTTGGAAATGAACCTGTAAGCGTTATCATACAAAACAACACTTGTCGTCCATTATATAATGTACCTGTTGATTTACAATTAGATGGGGGAGCTGTTATTAGTGAAATAATGCCTGGACCAATACCACGTTTTGGAACATATATTT
>CAYQRJ010000001.1:30931-45988 GCA_964419855.1 uncultured Crocinitomix sp. | reverse complement strand
ACCCCAATTATTCAACTTGGTATCAATTTGCATTTGATAATGTTGAAATTAAAGAAGGGAATGATGTTGGTGTAATTGCTTTTATTGAACCCGTAGATGCAGGATGTTTGTTTAGTAACAATCAACAAGTGACAGTAAGTGTTTATAATTTTAGTTGTAATGCTGTTTCAAATATCCCTGTTACTTGTGATATTACAGGAATTCTTAATACCACTCTATCAGGTACGGTTACTGGTCCAATTCCGGCTGGAGGAACAGTTAATTATACTTTTCCATCAACCATTGATATGACTCCAATTGGAACATATAATCTATCGTCTTATACTACAGAACCTTCAGATTTTAACCAATCAAATGATACGTCATCTACAACAATAAATGTTAATCAAATTACGATTAGTTCTTTTCCATATTTTGAAGATTTTAATAGTGGAAGCGCGTATTGGATTCCAAGTGGTAATAACCCACCTCTAAACGGTGGACGTAATTTTGTATTAGGAAATTTACCTTATTTAAATGGTCCGCAAGGTTATGGTGATAGTTGGTATGTTGAAACTACTTCCTCTATTAATGGCAGTTATATTTGGGTAGAAAGTCCTGTGTTTGATTTTACAGGATTAAACAATCCACAACTATTTTTTGACATTAAACACAGTTTATTTTCTAGTGATTTTTTTAGGGTGACCTATTCAACTGACGGTGGAATAACATGGACAACATTAGGTTCGGGACCAAGTGCAACATGGTATAATAATACTAACAGTTGGACCAGCTCTTATAATCAACCCGTTGACCAATGGAAACAAATGCAATACGATTTATGTGCGTTAATTGGTCAGCCTTGTGTTAAATTTAGATTTTATGGTCGTCCTTATTATGGAGAGCCAGCTTATTCAGGATGGCATTATTTTGCATTTGATAATTTTCACATTACTGATACCCCAATGGATGCTGCTCTTAATGCAGTTGTTAGTTGTTATGGTAGTCAATATCAAATAGATGTTACAGTACTTAATAAATTATTACCTTGTACCCCAACTCCAGTATTAAATGATTTTGATTTAACCTATTCTATAGATGGAAGTACTCCACAAACCGTTAGTTTTACTGGTCAAAATATTAATGGCGGAAGTGCTTCAACGGTTTCATTAACAGGAACAACTGTTTCTAACACAAACAGCACAGTTTCTGTTTGGATTACTTACCCAAATGGATTTACAGATCAAGTATTTGAAAATGATACTATGATTACTTCTGCTACTAATTGGCCTAATTGTAATGACCATTGTAGCAATGCCATTCAATTAGGATTAGGAACAACAACCGCAACACAAAACTCTAACGCCACCGTTGACCCATCAGAAGACCCTAATTATTCTGCTTGTGGATTAATTACTGTAGAAAACACCGTTTGGTATCAATTTACAACTAACGCAACAGGAGATAGTGTAACTGTTATTTTTGATCAACAAGTTTGTTCTCCATCACAAAACGGAATTCAAGTATCAATTGATAGTGTGGGTACAGCTTGTGATGTATCAACTTACACCAATATGTTTTGTTCTGCACAAAATGACACCACAGCTTTTCAGTGGGGACCATTACCATTACCACCCAACACCACTTACTACATTGCTGTAGATGGTTTTGCAGGTAGCGATTGTGATTTTGATATAACCATTGTTGGAGCAGTTAATGTTGTTTTACCTATTGATTTACTTGGTTTTAATGCTAATTGCACATCAATTGTTGGTGAGGTTGAACTGAAATGGATGTCAGCATCAGAAATAAATAGTGATTATTATTTAATTGAAAGAAGTAGGGATGGAGAAAATTATACTCAAATAGCTAAAATTAATTCCGTTGGAAACAGTAGTAATGTAAATTCTTACTACTTTAAAGATGTTGAATCACCAAAAGGAAATGTCTATTACCGTTTAGTACAGGTTGATTTGAATGGAAATCAAACATATTTTAATGTGATTTCAACCAATTGTAATTCAAATTTGGAGTTATCAATCTATCCCAATCCAGCAAAAAATCAATTTACAATTGAAGGCAAGTTTGACAAGGTAATCAACAATGCTAAAATAGAAATTAGTAATTCTTTAGGTGAAGTAATCTTAAATAAAACATTTAAAATTAACAGTGACTCCATTAAACAAATCATCAACACTGCCAATTTTAATAACGGTGTATATTATGTGACTATTTATGCCAATGATAAAGTGATAACAAAAAGATTGGTAATTAATAGATAAACAATATGGGGAGGTGATTACCTCTTTTAGTAAAATTCATTTACTTTATCACATCAACTAAAACTAGCTGTCACTTTTTTTAGTTGAAAACCATAATTTAATAGTTGACAGACTTGAAAAATTGTGCTATCTTTATACTGTAGTTTCCCGCAATATGGCTGTAAGGATATAATTTGTTTTTTGTGAGGTGTTAAAATTATTTAAATGCATTATTATAAGTTACTAATAATATTTTTATTTTATTTTGTTAATTCATTTTCTCAACAATTAACTTTTGAAAATGGAATATATATAGAAATTCCTGACACTAAAGATACTATACCATATAAGTACTCTATAGATAATGTTTCTTATGTGGTAAACAAAGAGTTTGTTTATGATTACGTTTACATTGACTCTAACCACAGAAAATTTAAATTTATCAAAAATAATAAATATACTTTTGAAAACCCACTAAATCTTATACAGTCAGATAGTTTAGTAGGGAATTACATTGACAAAATTAAAATTACTGTTTGCGACCCTTTAGAATTATTTTCATTATATGACACAAGTTATACTCAAACTGTATTTTCTTATGATTATCTAAGTAACAAATCGAATTCAGAAGATTCGTTATGTAAATTCTACAAAAAGAATAATCGCTATTATCACCAACCTTGTGGTGATGAATATACTGGACTTATTGATAATAAAATGAATTTATGGATTCATCCACCTAGACAGTTTACATTCCGCATACTCCAATTATGTCCATATCCATTTTATTATTTAGATGAAAATGTAAATAACTGGACGTGGGAGTTAACCACAAGTGGACTTTATTTAGATAATAGATGGATAAAATCTACAGAAAGTATAACTATTAAATATGATTATAAACGAATACCTGAAGAGAAATTAAAAACCCCTTTTGGTGATATACAATGTAAAGTTACTTATGCTATAGGTACTATTACAAACGGGAGTATAATTTCTTATACTTCTTTAAAAAGCTACTATCATCCCAATTATGGGTTTGTAAAACTAGAATATAACTTAATCAATAAGAATAAGATAATTATTGATTTAATAGAAACTAAATAAAAATGTTTTAAGCAAACTTAAATGAAAAAAGGCTACTTAAAGATAAAAATAAACGAGAGCTGATATACTTGATATCAAACCGTAATATGGAGTGTCAATGGTAGTGTCCGCAAAAAATTAAAACTAAACGCTTTCATCTGCAAATTGCCACCCCTAAAACTCAATACCCAATAACTAAAACCCTAACGTTACCCCGCCTAACACTTGAAAACCATAAACGGGGTAATTATACCAAAGCATATATTTTTGATTGGCTAAGTTATTAAATTGAACAAAGGCTGAAATGCGTTTGTTGTATCTGTATTCAAAACCTAAATTGGCATCAGCTATTAACCCTAAATTAAAATTGTCTGAATTACTTTGGTTAGCATCAGGGTTAAGTATTCCTTTTGGGCTTTTACGTCCATCCATAAATGTAAAATCTGCTTTAACATAAAACTTATCAAATAAATTATAGTTGCCTCTAAACGTAAATTTAACCGTTGGCAAATTCCAAGCATATTGTTGGTTTGTAGCAGAGTAAACGTTATATTCTCCAATAGCGTCTAACTTTAATTTTTCATTTTTTTGGTAAGACAAACTTCCTTTAAATCTTAAATCTGAAACATCATCATATATCACATTAAATTTATACATATCAGAGAAAATGGTATCATTAAAGTAAAGCGGTTTATCTGTCCATTTAATAGATTCAAAAGCCAAGTCAAACGATATGGTTTTAGATAATGTTCCTCTAATTCCTGCAAAAAACTTAAACGTTTTGGTGTTTTTTAAATCTACTGCTGAGTTAATGTAATAATTGCCTCTGTTTAACGAATAAAAAGTGTTTTGAGTTAACCCTCCATCTAATCCTATGTAAGGAATAAACATTCCGTTTAATAAAATATAACGGGCGTTGGCTACCACTAATGGTTTAAAAACAGTGTTGGCGCTTAAATCAAAGTTTAAATCAAATCCAACCTCAGCCTTTAACTTATTATCAAATCTATAAGACGAAATGGTAGGGCGGAAATGTATGATGTGGTTTTTTTCTTGTTTTTGATATCCAATTAAATTGGTATCTGCCTCACCAAATTTATAACTGTTTAACCTTAAATCGGCATCTAAAGCAAACAAGTTACCTTGATATTTGTATTTCCAGTTGGTGTTTACCCCAAAATTATGTTCTCTGGCATTATCAGATACTGGTAAACTGTCTTTTAAAAATTCATGAAAATATTTATAATCAACACCAGCATTAAATAACAATCGATTGCTGTCTTTACGGGCAATATTTGAAAAATTAACAGCTCCACCGTACATTCCAACTCTGTTTTTTAAAGAATCTTTTGGTATGGAATCGTTTTGAATGCCATAATAATGATAACCATGGTTTAACCAATTTAATTGACTGTTAATTTTTAATTTTGATGTAGAAAAATCGCCAAAAATTAAAGCATTTGTATTGTCAAACTGTGTAGGGGCATAACCTTTAATTTTTCCAAATGAGGACAAATGTTTAACGTGTATTCCGTAGGCAGTACTTCTGTTTCGGGTAGAATTGAAATACAACTCACCTAAAGGCATAGTGTAGTTACCCAGCCCTACTTTTAAATAACCAGGATATAATCGGTCTAATTTATCAACAATTTTAATTTTTGAAGGTTCAATGCCTTGAATGGTAATTGACGTTTTCATACTTTTATTAAGTAGTGGATACTCAATGGTTGGTGTAGGAATAACTGTGTCAATAACAGTTGGGTGTTCGGTAATTCTGTATGAGGGCGAAATTTCTCTTTCGGCTTCAGACACATTAATAAATTCTTCCTCTTCTTGTGCCATAAGTTGAGTTGAGCAAAACCCAATTACTAAAGTCAATATATATTTAAACTTATTCATATTAATTTCCTCCGGTATTAATTTCTATTGTGTTATCGGTATCGTTTTCAACATCTTTTTCTTTGTTTTTTAAAGATTGTAGAACTGCCATCACCTCTTTGGCTTCATCTAAAATACCATCATCTTGAATGGTGTAACCGTTAATGACTGAATTAAGGGTGTATTCTGCCTGCACATAATCTTCATTAGCCATAGAATTTTTAGCTTGTAGAATTAATGCTTTTGCAATCCAATAACCATAGCCGGCGTGAGATTTCATCATTTTTCTGATTTCCTCCTCTGATGTTGAATAATCCTCTTGCAAATGATAAATTAAAGCAATATTATATTGTGATTCTGCTCCAATTTCACCTTCAGATTCTGATGACACGGTTTGAAAATGAGGTAGAGCATTAACATAATCATTGTTAGACATTAGTGCTTTTGCTATGACGTAATGTGCTTCTGTTTTTACATAGTCGAGTGCTTGTTCATCAAGTAGTACTTTTTCGGCAAAAGGTTTAGCATAAGTAAACTCGTTTTTTAAAGCATAAGAACGCATTAAGCCAATGTTGGCCACAAGCTTGTTTTGTGGATAAGAAGCCGAATGTAATAGTTTTTCGTAATATTCTATGGCTTTATCATAATTACCTTTTTCGTACTCGTATTTTGATGCAAAAGCCGCTGCCCTTTCGGTAAATCTATTTTGTGGTTTTTTAAGTAGTTTTTCAAATTCTACAATGGCTTTGTCATCTTCTTCTAAAATAAGGTGTGCATTGCCTTTAAAAAACAAAGCTTCTAATTCAAAAATGGGGTTGGTGAAATTTTTAAAGTATTTTTCAAACGCTTTAACTGCTTGCACGTAAGATGAGTCTGAATATAAATCATAAGCATTTTCAAAGTAAAGTGTATCTTTTGCTCCTTCATCAAAATTAATGTTATATTTATCCATTAATGCTGTATATTTTTCGGGCTGATTTAAGGCGGTGTAAACATCTTTTAATCTGGCAAGTGCTTCTTTTTTCTTAGCTTGATCATTAAATTCATCTAAAATTCTTAAAAATTGTTGCTCGGCTTTGGCATATTGTTTTTCGCTGAAATACAATGTGCCAATTTGAAAAATAGCATCTTTTACTAAAGGATGATTTGGATAATCATTAACCAATTGGTTATAATATTTTATGGCTTTTTGATCGTGATTTCCTTCCATTAGTCTATAAGCCTCTGCTACCTCATATAAAGCAGGCACAGCAAAGGTTGATTTTGGATAATTATTAACAATATCAAGCATTTCACGAGCTTTGTCTTCATACTTTTCAGCATAACCATAAGACTTACCAATTTGAAATTTAGCATAATCCTCTTGTCCGCCTTTAGTTTCTATGGCTTTATTATAAAAAATAATGGCTTGTTCATCATTGGCATTTTTATAATAACTATCCCCTATTCTTAAATAAGCATCTGTAATTTTTTCTTTGTGGGTTTCGGTTTCATCTTGAGTAAACGTCCTAAAAGATTGAATGGCATTTTCCCAATCATCTTGTTTAAAATAAGCATACGCTATATTATAATAAGCATCATTATGCTCTATTAATGAATAACTGCCAGGCTCCTCTAAAAATTTTCTGTACCAAATAATAGCATTTGTATAATTGGCTTTGGCAAAATAGGCCTCAGCAATCCAGTATAAAGATTTAGCGTTTAGGGTTGGGTCAACAGGATGTTTTTTTACCAATTTAAAGGCTTCAATGGCTTTATCATACTCTCCATTTTGAAACAATTCTACCCCATAATTATATGCCATCATTTGATAAGCAGATTTAACCCTAATGTCTTTATTTGGAATATCATCCATTAATTCAATGGCTGATTTATAGTTTTTCATTGTGGTATAAACGTTAATCAAATACTGATAAATGTCTTTGTTCCGTTTAGAGTCTGGATACTTTTCAAGATACAAGTTTAATGCTTCTACTGCCTCATCATAAGGGTTATAATCTAACTTGTAAGACAAAACAGCATAATTATACAGGGCATCTTGTTCAATGTCTTTATCAAAATTTAGGTTAGATGCCAACTCAAAAGCATTACGGGCATAAAGGTTATTGTTTTGTTTTAAGTAGGCTTGACCTATGTGATATAAGGCTGTTTGTCCTAATTTATCTTTTTCTTTAGCCACCTTATCAAACATTTTAATGGCGTTGTTATATTCTCCACTTTTAAAATAAGCATATCCCAATTGATAGTCTTCATCTCTTGTAGTAGCTGATTTACGATTATATTCTTCTAAAAATGGAACAGCTTCATCATATTTACCTACTTTGTAAAAAGCATCACCAATTAATTGACTCATACCTAAACTGTACTTATCATCTTTTTTTCCTGCTAAATCAGGGGCATATTGCGTTACTTTATCGTATTTACCTTGTAAATAATAAATTTGAGCAATGTAAAAAGGAACGGTTTTACTAAAAGCAGGATTGTCTTTTAATTTTAAAAACCCTTCTAATGCCACTTGATAGTCTTTGTTTTCGTAGGCAATATGAGAATAGTAGTACAAAGCGGGGTCGGAATATTTACTACCTTTATCAATAACTTCATAAAACGCATTGCGAGCCAAGGTTGGTTTTCCTTGCCTAAAATAAGCATATCCCAACTTAAAATAATATTCATTTTTCTCTTCCTCAGATAGGTTATACTTTTCCATTTTTGTAAACCATTCAATGGCATCTTTATATTTACGTTTGCGGTAATAATATCTACCTAACTGAAAATAGATGGTTTCTTTATAAATGGTTTCAGGATATTCTGCAATATAATCTAACAATAATTTTTGTGCTCCAGATTGATATAAATACAAAGCATTTAACGCATAGTAATATTTTGCTTTGATGTAAAAAGGATGATTGACATCTTTCATTTGTTTGATAAACAACTCATATTCTTTTTGAGAGGCGGCATATTTTTGTTTTTCAAACAACTCTTCTGCCCTATAATAACCCGCATATTCTGTTGAATATTTGTTGCTTATTTGAGCAATACCTGTTAAGGATTGCATCAATACAATTGAAATAATAATAAGTTTTAATCTACCCATTTGTTACAAGTGTTATATTGTAAATTCAATCAAAAATGATTGTTAACTTACAAATTTAATTGGTAATAGTGTAGATTATTTACATAAGCTTTAAAGTTATAAACTAATGGTTGTTTAATTTAATAACTTCATTTAATTGAATGGTTACGCTTGTTGTTAAAAATTAGTTTTTAAAACATATACCCCGCAGTAAATAAAAATTGAAATGTTACTGCGCTTTTACTTTCATATTCATCAAATGCTTTTGGGTAGAATATAACATTAGGCTGGAACGCTAAAAACAATTTTAAATTTTTGGTATAAGACACTTCTACACCTGCCTGATAACCCATTAAAGTTTTTAACGTTGTTAAACTTGATGGAGAAACCACATTATAAACACTTGATTTTGACTTTAATAAAAAAGATGGGGCAACACCAATTGGAATATTGACATCAAAATGGCGGGTTTTATATAAACTCCAACTCACAGCAAAAGGCAATTGAAAATAGTTTGATGTAAAATCTATAGTTGGATTACTTAGGTTACTAACATTAGCTCTGCTTCTGTATGCTAATTTAGAATACATAGTGGATAAAGATAACCCCAGTTTATTATTTTTTAACAGTCCATATTTAAACTTGAATCCCATTGAATAATTTAATCCATTAGCTCCAAACACATAATTTCTTTGGTTGTTAACAGATGTCATTCTGTTTAAATTAAATGTACCTACCCAAGACACTTTATATTTTTTATATTGCCCAAATGATGAGATAGAAATAAATAATACAACAATTAAAAATAATCTTTTCATAGTTAATTAAAAATGGATTTAGTTAGCACAATAGTAATAATAAAAAATTACTTTGATTGTAGTTAACTAAAAAAATTATAGAATCTCTTTCAAAATTTTATCAGTTGCTCCTTTATGGGTGTTCATAAAACGCAACACTTTGGCAGTTATATCTTGTTTGAGTAATATGTTTAAAATCTTTTCAAACTCATTTGAATTATTAATTGAAAAACCTATTTGTTCATCAATAAACTGAAAAGCCTCAGGAAATTTAGCATATTTATTTCCAAAAATTACAGGCACACCAAAACTTGCTGGTTCTAAAATATTATGTAACCCTTTTCCAAAAGCACCACCTATATAAGCTACTTTTGCGTATTGATATAAATGCATTAACATACCTATGTTATCGATAATTAAAACTTCATAGTCACTAATATTTTGAGTGCTCTCTAATTGAGAATATCTGATTATTTTTTTAGATAAATTTGATTCTATTGATTTAAAGTGTGCTTCTCCTAATTCGTGTGGAGCTACAATAATTTTCAAATTATCAATCTTATTTAAAACTGGAAAGATAACAGTCTCGTCCTCTTGCCAACAAGACCCAACTACTAATGTAGGTTGTTGATTAACAAATTGTTCAATTAACGGAAAAGATTTAACATTTTGAGCATTGTCCATTACCCTGTCAAATCGAGTATCTCCTGTAACTATTGATTTAATGTTGATTTGGTCTAATAATACTTGCGATTTAATGTTTTGTAAAAATATTTTATCAAACGATTTTAAAACGTTTCTCATATATCTACCATACCATTTAAAAAATATTTGTTTTTTACGAAACACCCCACTAACCAAATAGGCTGGAATACCTCTTTTATGGGCTTCAAGTAAATAATTAGGCCAAAATTCATACTTAATAAAAAAGATGTTTGTGGGGTTGATTTTATTTAAGAATCGTTTTGCATTTTTTGGAGAGTCTTTTGGGAGATAAATGATTAAATCTGCGACATCATAATTTTTTCTGATTTCATAACCTGAGGGCGAAAAAAAAGTGATAACCACTTTACAAGCCTTTAAACCCTTTAGTTTTTCTATTAATGGGCGTGCCTGTTCAAATTCTCCCAAGCTGGCACAATGAAACCAATATACATCATTGCTGTTGGGTTTAAAGGCTTGCAACTTGTTCCAAGTTGTTTTTCGCCCGTCCACAAACAATTTAGCTTTATTATTCCACAATGAGGCTATTTTTACCCCTAAAAAATACAATTCAGTGCCTATTTGATGTAATAATTTCAAAATTTGTGTTTATTTAATTCATAATTAGTACTCCTACCTCCTGATTTTGCTTTTATTAAAATATTTTTATTTATCAAATCTTGGATATCTCTTAAAGCTGTATCTTGAGAACATTTAGTTATTTTTGCCCATTTAGATGTGGTTAAGTTTCCTTTAAAATTATCTAATAATTTATTAAGCATCTTTTTTTGTCTATCATTTTTTATTTCTTTTCCGTATGTATTCCAAAAATGATGCTTAAAAATAACCTTTGATAAGGTCTTATCGGAGTTAATAATAGCTTGAAGTAAAGTCTTTAAAAACCATACAATCCATTCGGTAATATCTAAATTACTTTTTTGAGTTTTTTCAAGAATATCATAATAAGATTTTCTGTTTTTTTGAATTTGGGCAGACATACTATAAAATCGTTGAGACAAACCATCAGATTTTGCTAGTAACATATCAGTTATTGCCCTAGTTATTCTCCCATTTCCGTCTTCAAAAGGGTGTATAGTTACAAACCATAAATGAGCAATACTTGCTTTTAATACTAAATCCATTTCTGTTGTTTTATTAAGCCAATCTAAAAAATAAGACATTTCTGTGTTTATAGTGTCTGATTTAGGGGCTTGAAAATGAACTTTTTCTTTTCCCATTGCTCCAGAAACAACTTGCATTGGTCCTGTGGAATCATCTCTCCAATCACCAACTTTTATGTCATACATACCACTTTTTCCATTTGGAAACAAAGCTAAGTGCCAGTCAAATAACCGTTGTTTAGAAAGAGGTAAATTAAAGTTTGTTGTTGCGTCAAACATCATATCAACAATCCCTTCTATATTTCTATTAACAGGGGGGAGTCCACCAATATCAATTCCCAATCTTCTGGCAATTGACGAGCGAACATCTTTTTTGTTTAAAATAACACCTTCAATTTCATTGCTTTTTAAAATATCAGACGTTAATGTTTCTAAATGGGCTTCATTTTGCAAGTCAAACCCTAGTGCATCCATTTTTCCAATTAAACGTCCTTGTTTATTTCTAACTAAAGCTAACAAATCTGAAATTTCTTTAGAATTCCAAAAAAAATGAGGCCAATTATCTTGTTGATATATGTAAATTTTTCTTTTCAAGAAATAAAATTTTAACAAATATAGGTAATTATTTTTATTCTCCGCAAAATATGCGGTGAATATTCATCTTATTCTCCGCACAATGTTAAGTTGGTATTAATCAATTATAATAAAATTCTTGATTGTGTCGCTTGTAAATAGGAATCATCCAACCAAATTTAATGCTATACATAAAATCCAGTCTTTGTTCAGGGTGTGGTCCTTTAACATCAAAATTATAGTTTCTTACGTTGGTTGTAAAACCTTGTATAAATTCCATTCCTATATAAAAATTAATAAATTTTTTGTCGTGCTGAAAAAGGTAACCAATAAATTGTTTGGTATTAAACCCCATTGTTAAATGGTCGTAACCCCACAAAATGTTTCCTTCTAAGTTTGGCACTACGTGATCTTGGGTTTCTACCCTAATTTTATAACCCATATAACCCACTCCCGCATTTATCCATAAACCCGAGTTAGGATTATGTCCTAATTGATTAAACACATAACCAATATGAGCATTGATATTCATTCCTCTCAAATAAAAAAACACATCAGCATCTACACCGTTTCCCGATAAAATTTTATGATTAGACGTATAAACATCTTTAAAAATTAAGGTATCTTTAAATGACTTTCCAAAAATAAAACCACCATCAATACCAAATTCCAAGCTGTTTTTTAATTTAAAACCAATTTCAGCACCAACTTGATTGTTAAACCCCCACATTTTTGCCAAATCTTTATCTGTAAAATTAGCTTTATAAGTCAAACCAAAAATAGGTGTATAAATGGCTTTTGATTTCAAATCCCTTTGAGAAAAAGAATTGTTACAAACAAAAAAAAGCATTAGAATAATTATAAATCTCATTATATTTAATTTGATTATTAAAATTTAACGTCAAAAATAAGTGATTATTGGTTATATTCGCAAAGTTTAAACAATTAGTTAGTTAAATTTAACAGAAATGAAAAAAATTCAAATGGTGGATTTGGTGTCTCAATATGAGAAAATCAAACCCGAAATAGATACTAAGTTGGCTGAGGTGATGAGTTCGGCAGCTTTTGTTAATGGACCTGAAGTAAAAGCCTTTCAAAAAGAATTGGAGGATTATTTAGGAGTTAAACACGTTATTCCTTGTGCCAACGGAACAGATGCTTTACAAATTGCATTAATGGCGCTTGGTTTACAACCAGGAGATGAAGTCATTACATCAGATTTTACATTTGCAGCAACCGTTGAGGTGATTAAACTTTTAAAACTAACCCCTGTTTTAGTGGATGTAGATAGAGATACATTTAATATTTCTATTGACGCCATTGAAAATGCTATAACCCCAAATACAAAAGCCATTATTCCTGTTCATTTATTTGGTCAATGCGCTAATATGGATGCTGTGATGGAATTAGCTAAAAAACACAATTTATATGTGGTGGAAGATACAGCTCAGGCAATAGGTGCTAAATACACCTCTAAAAATGGTTCAGTAACCTCAGCTGGATGTGTTGGCGACATAGGAACTACCTCCTTTTTTCCTTCAAAAAACTTAGGTTGCTTTGGTGATGGTGGAGCCATTTTTACAAATAATGATGAATTAGCTGTAATTTTACGTTCTATTGTTAATCACGGAATGGGTAAACGTTATTATTACGATAGAGTTGGTGTAAATTCACGTTTAGACAGTATGCAAGCCGCTATTTTAAGAATTAAACTGCGTCAACTTGACAATTATATTGAAAATAGACAACGCGCCGCCAAATATTATTCAGATTTTTTTAGTCAAATTGAAGGGGTTGAAGTGCCTGCAATTTCTGATTATTCTACGCACGTTTTTCATCAATATACCTTAAAAATTAAAGGAATAAACCAGTTTGAAGCACAAGAATTTATGAAAGAAAAAGGTATTCCTATGATGATTTATTATCCTATGCCTTTACACACTCAAAAAGCGTATGATGCTGATAAATATAATCATTCTGATTTCCCCGTTACAAATGAATTGTGTGAGTGCGTGGTGTCTTTACCAATGCATACTGAGTTAGATGAAGAACAATTGGCTTATATCACCTCATCTTTAAAAGAATATTTAACAAAATAATAACCCTATGAAAAACATTGCCGTAGTAGGTACAGGATATGTTGGTTTAGTAACAGGTACTTGCTTTGCCGAAACAGGAAACAATGTAATTTGCGTGGATATTGACAAAAAAAAAGTCAAACAAATGCAAAGCGGTATTGTTCCCATTTATGAGCCCGGATTAGAAGTTTTATTTGATAGAAATATTAAAGAAAACCGTTTGTCTTTTACCACTAATTTAAAAGAGGCGGTAGATAAAAGTGATATTATATTTTTAGCCTTACCCACTCCTCCGGGTGCTGATGGTTCTGCCGATTTGTCTTTTGTGTTAAGTGTAGGTGAAGAATTAGGAAAAATTATTACCAATTATAAAATAATTATAGATAAATCTACCGTTCCAGTAGGTACAGCCGAAAAAGTGCATCAAGCAGTAGCTAAACACGCCAAGGTTGATTTTGATATAGTGTCAAATCCCGAATTTTTACGTGAGGGATTTGCCATTGATGATTTTATGAAGCCTGACCGAGTGGTGATTGGAACTTCATCTGATAAGGCAAAAAAAATACTAGCTGATTTATATAAACCTTTTGTTAGACAAGGTAACCCCATTTTATTTATGGATGAAAAATCTGCCGAATTAACAAAATATGCTGCCAACTCGTTTTTAGCAACCAAAATTACGTTTATGAACGAAATTGCTAATTTTTGCGAAATTGTAGGGGCTAATGTTGATGATGTTAGAATTGGTATTGGTGCAGATGATCGCATAGGTAAACGATTTTTATTTCCGGGTATTGGTTTTGGCGGAAGTTGTTTTCCAAAAGATGTTCAAGCACTTGTAAAATCAGGACGAGAACACAATTATGATTTTGAAATTATTAATGCTGTATTAAGAGTTAATGGTGTTCAACGTTTAAAATTGGTGGATAAATTGGTTAATCATTACGGCAACATAAAAGGACTTAAATTTGCTATGTGGGGTCTAGCATTTAAACCCGACACAGATGATATAAGAGAAGCTCCGGCTTTATATATGATTGATAAATTGCTTGAGTTAGGAGCAGAAATTGTAGCTTATGACCCAGAGGCAATGGATAACGTTAAAGCACTATATAAAGATAAAATTACTTTTGTTGACCATCAATATGATGCTTTAAACAATGCTGATGCTTTATTGATTGTTACCGAATGGGGCGCATTTAGAAATCCAGATTTTGATAAAATGAAATCGTTACTAAAAGAAAATAAGATTTTTGACGGGAGAAACCTTTACGATTTAAACGATATGAAAAACAAAGGGTTTTATTATGAAAGTATTGGGAGAAAAACTGTTTTAGATTAATTAAACTTTAAATAATGAAGTACTAAAGTAAATACTTTTATATTTATTATTTCTTGTTAGTTATTTATGATTAAAATATTGAACAAAGAACATTAAACTTTAAATAATAAAGTACTAAAATAAATACTTTTACATTTATAATTTATTGTTAGTTATTTATGATT
>CAYQRJ010000001.1:29564-30831 GCA_964419855.1 uncultured Crocinitomix sp. | reverse complement strand
TAAATACTTTATATGAAAAGAAAATTTGATTTAGAAGATAGAATAATTAATTTTACAATAAGTGTTTTGGATATTGCTGAAACATTGCCAAAAGATTATATACCTCAATATTTATTTAAACAAGTTGTTCGTTCATCAACATCTCCTTCTTTAAATTATGGAGAAGCTCAAGCTGCTGAATCAAGAAAGGATTTTATTCATAAATTAAAAGTTGTTTTAAAAGAATTAAGAGAAACAAAAAATTGTCTTGAAATAATCAAGCGCAAGGAATATATAGAGTTCGATTTGATTTACAATATTCAAAAAGAATGTCAAGAATTAATTGCTATTTTGATGAAAAGTATTGAAACAGCAAAGAGAAATTTAGAAAAGGAAACACAAATATGACTAGAAAAAAAATATTAATAACAGGTGCAGCAGGGTTTTTAGGGTCGCATTTATGTGATAGGTTTATTAAAGAAGATTTTCATGTGGTGGCAATGGATAATCTAATCACAGGCCGTTTAAAAAACATTGAACATTTATTTGAATTAGAAAACTTTGAGTTTCACCACCATGATGTGAGTAAATTTATTCATGTATCTGGCAAATTAGATTACATTTTACACTTTGCCTCACCTGCTAGCCCCATAGATTATTTAAAAATACCAATTCAAACATTAAAGGTTGGCAGTTTAGGCATTCATCATTGCTTAGGATTAGCAAAAGAAAAAGGAGCTACATTAATGATTGCTTCAACCTCTGAGGTTTATGGAGACCCAGAAGTTCATCCACAACCCGAAAGTTATTGGGGACATGTTAATCCTATTGGACCTAGAGGAGTGTATGATGAAGCTAAACGTTTTCAAGAGGCCATGACCATGGCGTATCATACCTATCACGGATTAGATACTAAAATTGTACGAATTTTTAATACCTACGGTCCACGTATGCGATTAAATGATGGTAGGGTGTTACCTGCTTTTATAGGACAAGCTTTACGTGGTGAGGATTTAACTATTTTTGGTGATGGTTCTCAAACACGCTCATTCTGTTATGTAGATGATTTAGTGGAAGGCATTTATAGATTATTACATTCCAATTATAATTTACCTGTTAACATTGGTAACCCAGACGAAATAAGTATTGCTGACTTTGCTGAGGAAATAATTGCATTAACAGGCACACATCAAAAAGTAATTTATAAAGATTTACCTGTAAATGACCCTAAACAACGTCAACCAGATATTACTTTAGCAAAAAAATTACTAAATTGGCAACCAAAAAT
>CAYQRJ010000001.1:25844-29464 GCA_964419855.1 uncultured Crocinitomix sp. | reverse complement strand
GGCCCCGTGGCTCAACTGAATAGAGCATCAGATTTCGGCTCTGAGGGTTGCAGGTTTGAATCCTGCCGGGGTCACTATAAAAGCAAAGCTCGATACTAACGTATTGGGCTTTATTTGTTTTTAGCATAATGTACCTCTTATACCAATTCAATAAGACCCCTATTTATAAAGCACAAAATCTTCTGTTGAAACCCTTACTTTTTTAAGGTTTTTATATTTGTCATCATTTGAGGCGTACCCAATAGGAATTATCAAAACAGAGTTTAAACCCTCTTTGTCTAACTCAAGAATATCATCATATTTTTCAGGAATAAATCCTTCCATTGGACATGCATCAATATTTAATAGAGCACAAGCGGTTAAAATGTTACCAAGTACAATATATTGTTGATTTTTCATCCAATGTTTAAGTTGTTCGATATTAGAATTTTCTCTAAACCTTTTTAACATCTCTTTAAACCCTTGTAACTGCTTACTATTAACATCTAACTCTCTAATTTTAGAAATGTTATTGATGTAGTTATCAATATGTTTTACATCAAAAGACGAATAAGAACATAAAACCAACAAATGAGAAGCATCAACCACTTGTTGTTGATGATATGAATGAGGCAATAATTTTTCTCTTAATTTTAAATCTTCAATTACCACCATTTTCATTAACTGTAAGCCATAAGACGTAGGTGTTAACCTAGCTGTTTCTATAATGGTTTCAAGGTTTTGTTTAGATATTTTTCTATTTTTATCAAACAGTTTAGTGGCATATCTTTTATTAAGCGCTTCAATTAAAGTTCTATTCATTATAAAAATTTTTACAAAGATAGTTTTAATCCTTATTTTTTTAAATTATATTTGCGTGTTATATGAAAAATATATAAATGATATGGCAGAATTAGTTAGATATTCAGATGAAGATTTACAAGAGTTTAAAACAATTATAGATCATAAATTAAAAGAAGCAAAAGAAGATTTACAATTACTAAGAGGTCAGCTAGACCATAGTGATGATCACGGTACAAACGATACAGGTCGTTCATTTAATATGATGGAGGATGGGTCGGAAACTATGTCGAGAGAGGAAATGGCACAATTGGCAGTTCGTCAAGAAAAATTTATACGAAATCTAGAAAATGCTCTAAGAAGAATTGAAAATAAAACTTATGGTGTTTGTAGAGTTACCGGAAAATTAATCAGAAAAGAAAGATTAAAATTAGTTCCACATGCTACTTTAAGTATTGAGGCAAAAAAAGCTCAAAGTTGAAAAATAAATCTATCATTGCAATAGGAGTTATCCTACTTGTATTAATTATTGACCAATCGGTTAAAATTTGGATCAAAACATCTTTTGATATTCAAGAGTCTCGCCCTTTTATTCCTCATTTTTTACAGTTGTATTATATTGAAAATAGAGGAATGGCATTTGGTACAACTTTAGGTGATACTCACTGGGCAAAATATGCACTATCAATTTTTAGATTAATAGCCATAGGAGGTATTGGTTATTATATTTATAAAATTATTAAGCAAGGTGCTAAAACAAGTTTTATTATTGCCATATCGTTAATCTTTGCTGGGGCAACCGGAAATTTATTAGACAGCATGTTTTATGATTTGATTTTTCCAATAGACCCTACCATTAGAACAAATATGGTTTTAAATGATGTTGGCTTTCCTATTCACGATAGCAATGGAGATGTGTTACTAAGAAAAGGAGGGTTTATGCTAGGAAGCGTAGTAGATATGTTTCATTTTACTCCTACTTGGCCTAGTTGGATGCCTTTTGGTTTAGGTGGACAAGAAATTTTTTCTTTTGTTTGGAACATTGCTGACGGTGCCATAACTATTGGTGTAGCAATGATTTTATTAAGGTTTAGGGATTTTTCACCTAAAAAAGAAATTATAAATTCAGAAGAAGAGTAGTAGCATTTATGATTTTCAATATAATCTAAATGTTATGATGTATGTTTAGACTATTTTTTATTCAAACTAAACATCCCTCTTTTTTCTATCAAGGGTTTTTATAACTTCATTAAATCTTCATATTTTAATTCTTCAAAAGAAAAATAAAAACTTAGCTTATTTACAGAAAAAGACTCGGCAGATTGAGGTAAGTTGAGTTCTTTTAATTGATATTCGGGATAAATTCTTGATGGTAAATCACCAAAATAAACATCAACAGGCATTTTAAAATTGTTTGCTACTTGTGTCCATTTATAATATAAAACAATGGCTTTTTTCTCTGAACTGTAAACCAAAGAGTAAACTAATTTTGCTGGCTTTCTATTGTATAAAAATTGGTCAAAAAACCATTGATAATCCTCCCCTGTTTTGCGATTAACCAATTCAATAAATGTGTTTGATGTAACAATTTTTTTTCGGTTTTCAGTATGAAACGATTTAATAATATCAAAAAATAAACTATCATTATCAATGGTGCTTCTTAATGAGTGTAAGGTTAAAGCGCCTTTCATATAAGGGTCAGAATCTTTATATGTCCAATATTTAACATCTTTAGGACCAACCATTGGTTTTTTATTTTTGATGTAAAGGCTATATAGGTATAAATACTTTAAATAAGCATCATAACTTTTAGTGTGTTCAACATAAAGGGCCTCACTATAAGTAGCAAACCCCTCATGCAACCATACATCAGCAAAGTCTGACACTGTAATCGAATTGCCCCACCATTCGTGTGCAGTTTCATGTAAAATAATGTAATCAAAACCATTGTAGTTATTTTTATATTTATTGCCGTAAGCAATGGCTGTTTGATGTTCCATGCCAGCATAAGGTGATTCTACAAGCTTATAGCCATCATTAAACCAATCGTAACTGCCAAAAGTTTTTTCGTAAAACGCTAGCATATCATTGGTTTGTTTAAAGTGACTTTTAGCTTTTTCTAAATTTTCAGGCAAAACGTAATAAGTTAAGTTGTGTGTTCCAGTTTCATTATGATACGGTACTTGAAAAACCCTATAGTTCCCAATGTAGTACGTAATGTTATACGTATTAATTGGATTGTTAACTTTCCAAGTAAATGTTTCTGTACCCACCTCTCTAATTTGTCTTTCGGCTAACCAGCCATTGCTTACACAAAATAGACCTTGTGGAACGGTAAAACTCATTTGAGCAGAATCTGGTTCATCAGACAAATGATCTTTTAATGGCCACCATAAACTAGCCCCATCTAATTCGCATGCCACACCGCAAAAAGGATGTCCATCTTTGTCTTTTTTCCATACCGTACCACCATCCCAAGGTGCTTTTTTTGCTTTTTGAGGGCGTCCTTGATAATAAACCGTTAAATAAAGTCGCTCATCCTTTAAAATTTGACGATTAAATTTAACATAAAAAGCAGTGTATAGGCGAGAATAATTAAGTTGATGACCTTCAAATTCAATTTTGTTAATGTTCATATTTTCATACAAATCAAGTTGAATACTATCAAAATTAGTGAGGGCTGTAAAATAAATATCTACCTTACCATTAATTGATTTGTTTGGGATATCAAAATCAATATCAAGGTTATAATATGTTACATCAAAACAGCTTCTTTGAGGGTATAAATAACCTTTTAAAGAATCTTTAATTGTAAATTGTGGATAAGAAGCTGGTTTTTT
>CAYQRJ010000001.1:0-25744 GCA_964419855.1 uncultured Crocinitomix sp. | reverse complement strand
AGCACCCCTTTTTTATTGATGATAGGAATGTTTACAAAATTGTCCTCAACAATGGTTTCGGGTAAAAAAATGTATTTTTTGTCGTGCATTTTATTGCCTTCAAAATAGCTTAACCAGTATTCATTACTCAACCCAAATACATCTGTCATAATGGGTTCTATTTTTGTGAATGATTTGGCTTTAAGCGTACCTAAACTATGCCTTAAAATTGATGTTTTAATGTCTTCTCCTGTTGTTTTATGAGTACCATATCCTTTGGATGTAACCAAAACATTATCTAAATCAACATCTTTTAAATTGATGAGGTAAACATTGTAAATATCATGTGTTTTTTCATCATTTAGTTCTTTAACAACAGCTATGGCAACGTCTTTTACTTTGGGGATGTCTATGTCTTTTTTCATTGATGCAATAATTTAACACAAAATTAAAATTTATTTTTTAACCTGTGCATAAATACTCATGGCGGTTGAAATATAGGCGGGTAATTCAACCCTGTGTCCTTCTAGATTATCGTCTTTTTTAAGGGGGGTATTTATCCAGTTTTTACCTGTGCCAGTGCCTGTTCTTACTACTACAAGGTCAAATTCTGGAATTGAAATAATATATTGCCCCAACATCCCTCTAAAATAGGTTACTTCATAAGGTAGTCCTGTATAAATCCAATACTGAAAACCATATAATTGATTGGACTTGCCATTAGTTTTTTTTAATGAAGCAATAGATTTAAACTCTTTAATGTAGTTTTGGTTAATAAGTTGTTCATCACCCCATTTACCATTTTGATTGATTAATTTTCCTAATCTAGCAAAATCTCTGGTAGTTGAATAAATACAACAATATGATTTTTCTTCAGATTTATCATCTCCCACTAAACTCCACTCAGCATCCGATTCAGCACCAATTTTTGACCAAATTTTTTCGCTTGCATACTCTGCAGCTGTTTTGCCTGTTGCCGCCACCAAAATATAAACTAATGTTTGGGTATCAGCACTAGAATACTTAAAAATTTCACCTGGTTTATGCTCTACATATCTGCGATTAAGCACTAAATCTCTTGCATCAGTATCATAATAAAGTTCGGCAGTTTCTCCAAATGGGTTAAAATAATTTTCGTTCCACGACAACCCACTGCTCATGGTTAAAAAATGGCGAATGGTAATTTCATCTTTTTTATCAACTTTAAACTCGGGTAAATAATTAGCGGCCGGTTCATCTATAGATTTAATAAAACCATCTTCAACTGCAGCACCAATTAATAAGGCAACTACTGATTTTGCCATTGAAAATGAATTACTTAATCTTGTAGCGTTATGTTCGTTAAAATATTCCTCATAAATAATGGTATCTCCCCAAGAAACAAGAAAAGAGGAGGCGTTTAAACGTTCAATGTACTGATGTTGTTCAGCTGACATTTTTATTTGACCTAATTTAGGGTGATTAACCCATTGTTCTGGTGTTCCTTTGTTAATGGTTCTGTTGTTAAACACATGGTCATCATAAATGGTAGGCTGAAGATGACCTTGGAAATATGTAGAGCTTAACCCTTTATAAATGTAATATTTTCCTGTAAAAACTATGGCAAGATTAAAAGTAATGACTACTATTAATATTAACCAAAGTAAATATTTTAATGCTTTTTTTAGGGTGTTTTTCATTTTTTAATGTAAATGTATTAATTTTTATACTCAAAATCAAACACTTGAGCTAATTTTTGCTTTAATACCTCAGAAACCCTATCAAAATCAACTTTTTGTCCTAATTCTTTTTCCATAGAAGTAACTGCTTTATCTGTTATTCCACAAGGAATGATGTTGTTAAAGTAGCTTAAATCTGGATTAACATTTAAAGCTAAACCGTGCATAGTAACCCACCTTGAACTTTTAACCCCCATAGCACATATTTTTCGTTCGTTGGGCTGCCCCCCATCAATCCAAACCCCTGTTAACCCTTTCACTCTTCCTGCTTTTATACCAAATTCAGCTAAAGTTAAAATAATAGATTCTTCTAAAAATCGCATATATTTATGGATGTCGGTAAAAAATTGATCTAAATCTAAAATAGGATAAGCTACTAATTGACCTGGCCCATGATAGGTGATGTCTCCTCCTCTATTAATTTTATAATACGTAGCTCCTTTTTGTTTAAGCATGGCTTCTCCAATTAGTAAATTTTGTTCACTACCACTTTTACCCAATGTATAAACATGAGGATGCTGACAAAAAATAAGTTGATGTTCGGGCAATTCATCTGTTAGACCGTCACGGTGTTTAATTTTTAAATCAATAGCTTTTTTGAATAGTTCCTCTTGAAAATCCCAAGCTTGTTTATAATCAATTAAACCTAAATTTATAAAATTTACTCTATTTTTCATTTAACAAAGATATTTATTCTTAATTAAAACCAACGCTCTCCTATAAAAAAACGTTTATAAGATAAAAACAAACAATTAATAGGCAATAATAAGATTTTTATCATTTTTTACTTGTTGTTTTATTTTTAACTTTGTTAATTATAAACAATTTTAGCATTGATGTCATGAAAAAGAGAAATTATACCATTTTATTTTCAATTTTTATTTTAGTTGCCGTTTTGTCTTGTAGAAAAGATAAATATAAAGTTGAAGTTTATCAAGCCACTCCTTATGAGGTTCAAATGCCTGAAAATTTTACTCAATATTTACCTCCAATGAACAACCCTGCCGATAACCCTTTAACAGTTGAGGGTGTAGAGTTAGGAAGAATGTTGTTTTATGAAACCAAACTATCTGGAGACAACACTCAATCTTGTGCGGGGTGTCACATGCCCGACCAATCATTTAGTGATACGTCTGCTTTTAGTATAGGTATTGACGGAAATTTGGGTGGTAGAAATGCTATGCCAATAATAAATGTAGGTTGGATGAATACTTTGTTTTGGGATGGTAGAGCAAAGTCTGTAGAAGACCAAGCTTTTGGTCCTGTTGTAAACCCAGTTGAAATGCACAACACATGGAAAAATGCTGTGGCATCATTGCAAGCAGACCCCGTATATCCTCCCCTTTTTAAAAAAGCTTTTGGAACAGATCAAATTGATTCTGTATTAGTGGTAAAAGCCATTGCTCAATTTGAACGCACATTAATTTCTGGTAATTCTCCATTTGATAAATATTTAAGAGGCGAACCTACAGGTTGGAGTGATCAAGATATTTATGAAGCTTATCAAGGATATGCTCTTTTTGTAGATCCAAATAAAGGAGATTGTTTTCATTGCCACGGCGACCAATACAACCCTCTTTGGACAGATAACAAATACCATAACAATGGATTAGACGCTACTTTTACTGACAAAGGGTTAGGAGAAATAACAGGAGATCCTAATGATGACGGTAAGTTTAAAACGCCAACATTAAGAAATTTAGCCTATACAGCTCCTTATATGCATGATGGTAGATTTGAAACCCTTGATGAAGTAATTGTGCACTATAGTTTTGGGGTTCAAAATTCAGCAACCATTGACCCTTTAATGCAATTTGCTGACCTAGGAGGGGTGCAATTAAGCATACCTGAACGCCAATTATTAAAAAAATTCTTGTTATCATTGTCAGATGAATCATTTATAAATAACCCCGACTTTAAAAAGCCTTAATGAAATTAGTATTAACATCATATTTTTTGTTTTTTAGCTTATTTATTTATGCTCAACAAAACAAAACGTATGGGTTTAGTACTTACAAAAAACAAGATAAAAGCTTCATTACCGCTAATTTAAGAGGAAAACATTCTGTTTCTATTGGAATAAGTAATAGTATTAACTCTCCTTTTGATGAAAATTTAATACCACTAATTGGAGGGCATATTGGATATAATTTTTTAATACTTTCTAAAAAAGACAAGTACAAAAAAAAGAAAAACATTACCAAAAGTAGAACCATTATTAATACCTATTTAGGAGTACATTTAGATGTTTTTACAAAAGGAGAATTTCTAGTTAATATTAAACTTTATCATCCTATTATTAGAACAAAAGGATTATTTTTAACTTGGCTTTTTTTTAACGAAATTGGCATTGGTGTTCATCAACGTCCTAGTTATTTAAACCCAACAAACTCTATTAATCCTAACTTGTCATTAGAAATTTTAAGAATTAAATTTTATAAAGCCCCTTTGTTTATTACTCTTGGTTCAAACTACAATTTAAAAAACGACTTTAGTCTGCCCGAACCAAAAAACATAGAATTTATGTTTAGTTTAAAATATTATTTTTTTAAAAATAAAGTGAATTGAAGCATTTAATTGCCATATTGTTAATGGTTGTTTTAACAACAAGCTCTTTTAGTCAAGTATTAAAAGCAGGGGTGTCTTTTGGTGGTAATCTTTACCAAAACACTAAAGTATCTTTGCCTATTTATTTTCCAGACAATACTTATTTAACTCTTATTGAGGAAGATAAAGGAAAAGGAATTGTAAATGCTCATAATGGATTAAACAGTTATTTTTTTGGTGGAATTATTACTGGATTTTACAAGAAGTTTTCTTTTACTGTTGAACCACAATTTATATATAAAAGATATCATTTACAGTTTAAAAAACCAACAAGAATTGATTGGATAGTTATGGAAAAAGGGTTTAGAATGCCCATGTATTTTTCTTATAGATTAACAAAAAGCACCAAAAGTATAGAATTATTGACAGGAATAACTTTGTTTAAAACCACAACAAAAGATTTTCAATCGCCTACTTTTGATTATTCTTTTTTAGGTGACGCTATTTATGATGGTGGTATTTATTATGGCAGAAATATTTTTAATGGTGTTATTTATAATAATCAAACTTATTTTATGTTTTTAATTGGGTTTAAAAAGCCTTTAAAAAAATGGGATATGACATTAAAGTTTCAATCTTACTTAAACTCAAAAAAACACCTTATTGATGCCAAATATTTTCAGTTTGAATTAGGTTTTAGTCGTTATATATTTAATTCAAACTTTATTACTAATAAACATTATTTATATGTGGAATAATAAATATTACATATTGTTGGTTGCTTTGTTAATTTTTTCATCTTGTAAAAAAAATGAGGTGATTTATGACAAAGAAAAAGAATTACCGAAAGACACCTTGACGTTTATTAGTGATTATTCATATTCTATTTCGGCATTTACACCAAATGAAGCCAATGTGTCCATTAGCTTTGTAACATTTAATCAATTATCATCAAAAACTAATTATTCTTCAGATGTTCTTTTACTTGACACCTCTTCTGCTAGTTATGCTTATTCTGCCCAAAGCGATATAGTCACAAGTGCTGTAAAATTAAACAATTTTTCAACCATTTTTTTATTAGAAAAAGGGAGTGATTCTTGGTATATAGATGAGCATAATTTTGGGTTTTATTTTAGGCGATTTTTAGAACAAACTAAAAATAATGTAGCCATTGGTTATTATGAAACAACAAGCCCCAACAGCCAAGTGCAAATTTTTAATACAGATGGAGGTTCTATTTTTAATAATGACCCAAAAGAAAATATGACAGAGGTTTTTAATGTAATATCTGAGTTCAATGGTTATAATTATTCCATAGCTAATGTGATTGATAAAATTGACCAAACCATTACCATTTATGCCAACTCTTATTCTTCTATGCCTAATAAATCAATTACAACTATTTTACCTAGCTCTTATACAGTGATGTCATCAGATTCTCTTTTAATCACTAATTTAATTAATAGGGCAATATCTGAGGGGATTGCATTAAATTTTATTTCTCAAATTAATAGTTTTGATTTTCAAGAAATGGCTTCTTTAACAGGAGGGTTTACAGTAAATAATGTTTTTACAGATTACAATTTAGGATATAAAACACCAAGTTATGTTGGTGTAACTCTAGAAAATTTAGAGTCTATTTTATTAAAAGATTATACTTATCATCAGTATAATTTTAAAGTAACAAATCCTAGCGGCCCTATTGTTAACTCTGGATATCCAACAGTTATAGGTGCTACATATAACGGTGTTAAATTCAATTATATGCTTAAAAACTAATGAAAAACTTGATTTTTATATGGTTGATGCTATTTACAACGGTTGTCTCCGCTCAGCTAGAATTATCTGTTCAAAAAGGTCATTCGGCAGAGGTGGTGCAGTTGGAGTTTTCTAAAAACAACAAATATTTAGTGTCTTTAGCTAAAAACAATGAATTAATTATTTGGGATTTACCTTTAGAAAAATCAATTTCTCATATTAAATTAGGAGAAATTGAAAAAATACAGGGGTTAAAATTTTCTGATAATGAAAAATCACTTAAAATAAAATCTGCCCGAACCACTTTTATTTATGATATTTCAAATTCTAAATTAATTGATAAAGGCATTGTAACAGGAGAAAAGTTTAGACAAAAAGACTATTATTTTGACGCAGAAAATAATTTTGAAACATACATTTTTAAGGGTTCAATAAAGAAAAAAAAGAAAGATAAGTTGATTAGACGATATAAAAAATCGGTGAGTTATGCCAACGTGCCATTTATTGCTTTTGATGTTGATAAAATACACAACAAGTTAATTGCCGTTGCCGAAAACAATATGATTTTTGTTTACAATTACGCTACGGGTTTAAAAATAAAAGAAATAAAAGCGCACAATTCAAAAATAAACGATATTAGATTTTCGGAAAACAAAAAGTTTTTTGCTACAAGTGGTAAAGATCGCAGCATTATTATTTGGAATACCGAAACATTAACCATTGAAAAAAGGTTGTTTTCAAACATCTTCCAAAAAAAGACAGCTACATTTAGTCAAGACGGTTCAAACCTTATGATTGGTGACGAATTAGGTCATATTTTTAAAATTAATTTATCTGGTAGTTTTCCAAGTATTTCTTCTCAATCTTACTTACATTCCGTTAACAAAATTTTAGCTGATAATAACAGCAATCAATATTTTATTGTTACAGAGGATAATTACATTTATCAGAAAAACAATGTTTTTGATGAAAAACCAATTAAAAAGTATCCTTTGGTTAGAATGGCACCCCTAACACATTCAAGGGAATATTTAATTGAAAACATAGCTAAAGTATATCAAAATCCTTACGGACAAATTACATCTTTTGACCTTTCTCCTAATCACCAATTTATGGCTTATTCAGGCAAATCTAAAAACCCTCATATAGTTTATGCCGATTTACAATCTAACAAAAAATATTTTTTAAGAATTCCATATGACTATAGGCAATGGACAGATGTAGATATGGTTTTTAATAATGAAATCATTTCAACTTTTGACTCATCAAACGTTATTTATTATTGGAAAATTAAAGATAAACAATTCTATTTAAAAACAGATACTTTACCTTATATTATTAAAAACTTTGATTGTATTAATAGTAACGAAATATGGGTAAATACCCAATTTAAAGGACAATTTATTTATAATTTACAAAGTAGAAACCTTAAACAAGTCTTAAAACAAGAGGCAGATGAAGTGTTTATTAAAAATGACTTTGCTTTTATTGCTACCACCTCTCATTCTATTATGGTATATGATATGAAAACACAACAAGTACTTCATACATTTATGGGGCATAAAGAAAAAATAACCGATATTAATATTCACCCTAACCAAAACTTAATGGTTAGTAGCTCTGATGATGGTTCTGTTAAATTATGGAACATTCGTCAAAAAAAATTAATCGTTTCTATTTTCCCTTTTAAAAATGACGATTTTATTTTTATTGACCCAGACAACTATTATTTATCATCTAAAGGAGCATTAGACGAAATTGGCTTTAAGTATAAAGGTCAGTTTTTTTTAGCAGAGCAGTTTGATATTAAATTTAACCGACCAGATATTATTTTAACAGAATTGGGCTACAAAGACACTTTACTAATTGCTGCGTATAAAAAAGCGTATAAAAAACGATTAAAAAAACTTAATTTTACTGAGGAACAATTAAATACAGATTTTGTTTTACCTGAAGTTAAAATTACTAACTTAACCCAGATTCCTAAACAAATTAATGACAATAAATTAGAGTTAAAATTAGAAATTAGCGATAAAAAACATCAATTAGACCGTCTAAATGTTTGGGTAAATGATGTAGCTGTTTATGGCACTAACGGTATTGATTTAAAATCAGAAAAAGCCAAACAACTATTTAAAAATATAACTTTAAATTTAATCCCTGGAAAAAATAAAATTCAAGTCAGTGTTTTAAATCAAACAGGGGCAGAAAGCTTTAAACAAACCCTTAATATAATTAGTACAACTAAACCAAAAAAACCTAATTTGTACATTGTAAGTATTGGAGTTAGTAAGCATAAAAATCAAAGTTATAACTTAAATTATGCTGATAAAGACGCCAAAGACTTTGCTCAAACATTTACTAAAAGCAACGTTTATCAATCGGTTAACGCTTTAGTTTTGGTTAATGAAGAGGTAACACGTAAAGGGTTAGAACAAGTTAAACCATTTTTAGCAAAAGCAGGTGTTAATGATGTTGTTATGGTTTTTGTAGCAGGGCACGGCGTGTTAGATGATGAATTTAACTATTATTTTGCCTCTTATGATATGAATTTTGATAGACCAGAGCAAAGAGGAATTCCGTACGAAATGATTGAAAAACTACTAGATGGAATTATACCTCTTAAAAAATTATTATTAATTGACACTTGCCATTCTGGTGAATTAGATAAAGAAGAGGTGGAAGAAGTTGATGAGGCAGAAGAAAGTGAACAAGGCGATATTATTTTTAGAGCAGCTGGAAAAAATGTAGCATTAAAAGACAATCCTTTAGGTTTAAAAAGCACTAATGAGTTAATGAAATCATTGTTTACAGATTTAAGAAAAGGAACAGGGGCTACAGTCATTTCATCATCTGGTGGAGCAGAATATTCTTTAGAAGGAGGTGAATTTAAAAACGGCTTATTTACCTATTGTTTACTAGAAGGTTTATTACATAAAAAAGCCGATTTGAATAAAGATAAAATTATTACTGTTTCTGAAATTCAAACTTATGTTAGTCAAAAAGTAAGTGAATTGTCTAATGGATTGCAAACGCCAACATCTAGAATTAAAAATAAAGAGATGGACTTTAGGGTTTGGTAAACACTTATTTTGCCATACAAAATATATTATCGTGCTCTGGTAAATCTTTTGAAGATTTTATTTCTATCAATTCTGACGGTCTTTCTTTACCAAATCTCAACTTATAAATTTTATAAAAATTAAAGGATTTAATCCACTCATAAATTTCAAGGTCTTTCGCTGAATTAGCTCTCATTTTGCTATATTCAATAATCAAAACGGGCTTATCTTTTTTAATGGTTTTTTCGGCTCCTTTTAATACTTCAAATTCAAAACCTTCAACATCAATTTTAATAATATTTATTTTTTCAATGATGTTTATGTCATCTAGCCGTTTTACTTTTATTTTAATGCCTTTTTTTGATGTGTGATTAATAATAGATGCGCCCCCACGGTTTTCAGTTTCGCTATAAATTGTCTCCTCTTTTTCTTTATTACCCAAAGCCACTTGGGTTAATTTAATTTGAGCAAATTGGTTAATGGTTTTATTTATCTTTAACATTTCAAAAGTATCGGGTACGGGTTCAAAGGCATAAACTTTTCCTTCTTTACCTACTTTATAAGCCCCAGCCAGACTTAAAAAACCAATATTAGCTCCCACATCTACAAAAACATCTCCTTGTTTTAAAAGAGATTGTAAAACAGTTAATGTTCCTAACTCATAAACACCCCTTTGATAAATGACATTTTCAATATTCTTGTCAAAAGTAGGGTCAATTTGTATTTTAAAACCAAAATTTGTTTTAACTACAACTTTTCCTTTTGGTTGAGGCAAAAACCATTGGGGTAACTTTTCTATCAAAAAATCACGCCCTTTAAACTTTTTACTGCCAAGTAATTTTTGAACAATTTTGTGGATAAGTGACATTTATTAGATGATTTTTTTGTAAAACTAATCAAAACATAAATAAATTACGTTCTAATTAACTACTTTCGATAAAAATTTATTAAAATGGCTAAAGTAAAAACATCTTTTTTTTGTCAAAATTGCGGACATCAATCTCCACAGTGGGTTGGAAAATGTTCCTCTTGCGGTGAATGGAACACTTATGTTGAAGAAGTGATTGAAAAAACCGACAAGGCTAAAGTTCCCTTTTCATCTAATAGAGATAAGAGAGTAGTTAAACCTCAACTCATTAATGAAATTAAACACGTAAAAGAAGATAGAATTCCTTTATCTGATAATGAATTAAATAGAGTGCTAGGAGGAGGTGTAGTGCCAGGGTCGTTAATTTTATTTGGTGGAGAGCCCGGAATTGGAAAATCTACTTTAATGTTACAAACTGCCTTAAAGCAACCCAATTTAAAAGTGTTGTATGTGTCAGGAGAAGAGAGTGAACAGCAAATAAGTATGCGGGCAGAACGCATTGGCAAAAAAGATGTTAATTGTTATGTTGTTACCGAAACATCAACCGCTAATATATTTATTCATTTAGGAGAAATACAACCTGATTTGGTGATTATTGATTCTATTCAAACTTTACATACACCTTACATTGAATCTTCTCCTGGAAGTATATCTCAAATTAGAGAATGTACCGCTGAGTTGTTGAAATTTGCTAAAGAAACTGCAACCCCCGTGTTTTTAATTGGTCATATTACTAAAGATGGTGGGCTTGCTGGACCAAAAATTTTAGAACACATGGTAGATGCCGTTTTACAATTTGAAGGCGACAGAAATCATTTGTACAGGTTGCTCAGAAGTACAAAAAACCGTTTCGGCTCAACCAATGAATTGGGTATTTACGAAATGACAGGTACAGGTTTGCGTGAGGTTGAAAATCCATCAGAAATTTTAATTAGTGGTAATACCGAGAATTTAAGTGGTATATCAATTGCTTCAACCATTGAAGGTATAAGACCTATGCTAATTGAAGTTCAGGCACTTGTCAGCACAGCAGCTTATGGTACGCCCCAACGGTCATCAACAGGTTTTGATTTAAGACGTATGAATATGTTGTTAGCTGTTTTAGAAAAAAGATGTGGATTTAAGTTGGGGGCAAAAGATGTGTTTTTAAACATTGCTGGTGGTATTAAAGTGGACGACCCCGCCATTGATTTAGCTGTTGTTTGTGCCGTGATGTCATCTAATGCCGACATTCCTATTGACCCTAAAATTAGTTTAGCGGCAGAGGTTGGGTTAAGTGGTGAAATACGCCCAGTTAACCGAATTGACCAACGAATTAATGAAACTCAAAAATTGGGTTTTGAAAAAATCATTATATCAAAATCTAACACAGGCATTAAACCAGAACAATATGATATTGAAGTAATAAAATGCGGTAAAATTGAAGAAGTTGTAAGAACTGTTTTTGGGTGATAAATTTTGAATGTTAGTTCTTTGTTATTTTTACCCGATATTAAGATATACACATTTAAAAACAAAATTCTTAAAACAAAAAAAGCGATAGTTGAACCTTATAGTTAGTTAACAATTATTTTTACAACTTTTGTGGCATTATTTGTGGCAGTTAAGTTTACAAAATAAATTCCTTTTGTGACATTAAGGTTTAACTTATAAGTGTTTAAATTTTTAATTGAAATGTTTTTAACTATTACCTTCCCTTGAATATCATATACAGTTAAATAAGAAAAATTTTGATTTAAGTTAGAAAAAATTATATGGTTATGAGTTGGATTGGGTCCATAAAGTATTTTAGGTGTATTGTTTGTTTCTTTTGCGTTTAAATCTATTGTTGTTGATACATCAACTATCCAAATGTCACCAAAATTATCATAATTTGGTATTGTTTTATCTCCTGAAACACCAGAATTAGTGTTTATTCCTATAAAAAATCTATTATAATTTAAACTATAAACAAAACCAAAATAATCATTGCTTGCACCACCAATGGTTTTATCTTTTAAAACATCTCCGTTTTTATTTAGCAACAAACACCATATATCTTTACCCCCCTTTGAATTTTCTGTTTTATTACCTGAAATATTACTGTTTGACAAACCTGTCAAAATAATTGAATGATTAACAACAGTAATATTAGATATTTGTTCGTCTAAATCACCACCGTAATTTTTATCCCACAAAATATTGCCTGCTGTGTCTAATTTCATAAGTAAATAGTCTGATTCTATAGCATTATTGGTTGTTTGAACAGTAACGTTACCACTATTAGGCGTTGCATATCCATCAATATAAAATGTTAAATAAATATAATTATCTAATAACGCCAATAAAGCTCCAAAGTTTTCACTATCATTTCCATAGGTTTTGTCCCAAATTATGTCACCATTGGCATTAATTTTAACCAACCATGCGTCACCCGTAGTATGGGTTGTATCAAAATTATTTTGACTTTTATCACCTGAAATGTCAGATGTAGAATTACCTGCAAGATAAATGTTGCCATTGTTATCTATTGTTATGTCTCTTAGACTTTCATACAAATTACCTCCATAGGTTTTGTCCCAAACAACATTACCATTAATGTCTATTTTTAAAACCCAATAATCTTTACTACCTTTGTTTATACTTGTTTTATTACCTGAAATGCCCGAATAAGATGAACCTGCAATTAAATAATAATTGTTTGTTTCTTTTATTTTAAAGGGTTCATCTAATAAACTACCTCCAAAAATTTTTTCCCACTGCTTATTGCCATTAACATCACATTTTATTACCCAAACGTCTGCCCCACCATAATTAGGTGTAGTTTTATTACCTGAAATGCCCGAATAAGATGAGCCTACAACTATAAACCCACCGTCAGAAGTTGCAATTAAGTCATTTGTAGCATCATTTGAGTTTCCTCCAAAATTTTTTTGCCAATTAACTGTAAAATCTTCATTATAATTAACTAAGAATATATCTGCCCCACCATAATTAGAAACGGTTAAATTGCCTGAATAGCTGCTACTTTCTGTTGCTCCACAAGTTAAATATGTTCCATTGCTCAGCTTAACCGTACTAATGCTTATGTCTAAATTATCACCTCCAAACACCACTTGGTTATTTAGGTTAAACAATTGCTGTGCCTGTCCCACAAAGGAACTTAGCACAACAATAATTAAACCTATTTTTTTAAGTATTTTCATTAAAAATTTTTATACAAATATAATTAATTTTTAACAGATTGAAAAGTCATTACAGAACCATCTGAAAACTCAAATCGATTAACCAATATACCTGATGGTATTATTTGACCTTCTGGCATTTGAATCTGATGGTTACGATCGTACCCTTTTGCCAATTTAAAATTTTCTGTATAAATAGTATTTACTAATTGAATTAAATGACAAAAAAAAGCGATAGTTGAACCTTATAGTTAGTTAACAATTATTTTTACAACTTTTGTGGCATTATTTGTGGCAGTTAAGTTTACAAAATAAATTCCTTTTGTGACATTAAGGTTTAACTTATAAGTGTTTAAATTTTTAATTGAAATGTTTTTAACTATTACCTTCCCTTGAATATCATATACAGTTAAATAAGAAAAATTTTGATTTAAGTTAGAAAAAATTATATGGTTATGAGTTGGATTGGGTCCATAAAGTATTTTAGGTGTATTGTTTGTTTCTTTTGCGTTTAAATCTATTGTTGTTGATACATCAACTATCCAAATGTCACCAAAATTATCATAATTTGGTATTGTTTTATCTCCTGAAACACCAGAATTAGTGTTTATTCCTATAAAAAATCTATTATAATTTAAACTATAAACAAAACCAAAATAATCATTGCTTGCACCACCAATGGTTTTATCTTTTAAAACATCTCCGTTTTTATTTAGCAACAAACACCATATATCTTTACCCCCCTTTGAATTTTCTGTTTTATTACCTGAAATATTACTGTTTGACAAACCTGTCAAAATAATTGAATGATTAACAACAGTAATATTAGATATTTGTTCGTCTAAATCACCACCGTAATTTTTATCCCACAAAATATTGCCTGCTGTGTCTAATTTCATAAGTAAATAGTCTGATTCTATAGCATTATTGGTTGTTTGAACAGTAACGTTACCACTATTAGGCGTTGCATATCCATCAATATAAAATGTTAAATAAATATAATTATCTAATAACGCCAATAAAGCTCCAAAGTTTTCACTATCATTTCCATAGGTTTTGTCCCAAATTATGTCACCATTGGCATTAATTTTAACCAACCATGCGTCACCCGTAGTATGGGTTGTATCAAAATTATTTTGACTTTTATCACCTGAAATGTCAGATGTAGAATTACCTGCAAGATAAATGTTGCCATTGTTATCTATTGTTATGTCTCTTAGACTTTCATACAAATTACCTCCATAGGTTTTGTCCCAAACAACATTACCATTAATGTCTATTTTTAAAACCCAATAATCTTTACTACCTTTGTTTATACTTGTTTTATTACCTGAAATGCCCGAATAAGATGAACCTGCAATTAAATAATAATTGTTTGTTTCTTTTATTTTAAAGGGTTCATCTAATAAACTACCTCCAAAAATTTTTTCCCACTGCTTATTGCCATTAACATCACATTTTATTACCCAAACGTCTGCCCCACCATAATTAGGTGTAGTTTTATTACCTGAAATGCCCGAATAAGATGAGCCTACAACTATAAACCCACCGTCAGAAGTTGCAATTAAGTCATTTGTAGCATCATTTGAGTTTCCTCCAAAATTTTTTTGCCAATTAACTGTAAAATCTTCATTATAATTAACTAAGAATATATCTGCCCCACCATAATTAGAAACGGTTAAATTGCCTGAATAGCTGCTACTTTCTGTTGCTCCACAAGTTAAATATGTTCCATTGCTCAGCTTAACCGTACTAATGCTTATGTCTAAATTATCACCTCCAAACACCACTTGGTTATTTAGGTTAAACAATTGCTGTGCCTGTCCCACAAAGGAACTTAGCACAACAATAATTAAACCTATTTTTTTAAGTATTTTCATTAAAAATTTTTATACAAATATAATTAATTTTTAACAGATTGAAAAGTCATTACAGAACCATCTGAAAACTCAAATCGATTAACCAATATACCTGATGGTATTATTTGACCTTCTGGCATTTGAATCTGATGGTTACGATCGTACCCTTTTGCCAATTTAAAATTTTCTGTATAAATGACGTTTCCATCTAAATTTGTTAAAGTATAAGTAAATTTTACATTAGCTGTTGCGTGTAAATGCAAACTAAACGTGTTGTCAATAATTGGTACAGGAAAAGCTGTTGCCGTTAAAAAATCTTTTTGTTGTAAATTATTAATAATGGCTTCAGTTGTTTCTTTAATAAAATAAGCGTGTTGTCCTCTTTTATTTATAACATCTATATAAAATAATCCTTTTGGCATTGTAAATGTTGGCGCAATAATGTTTCCATTTTCATCTACCATGCCATTAAAAGGAATATTAATAATAGGCGTGTTAGACGTGTCACTCAAATTAATAACAAAAGCAGTATAGTTATTTTCAGGAACTTGATTTGGATCTCCTCCATTAGAACATTCATCAATGGCTTGAATTAATTCATAAATTCCATCCATATCTAAATATCCAGTTTCAAGATATAAGGTTTGTAGGCAATCATAGTTAATTTCAGGACCTTCACCTCCTAAAGTTTCTATGGCTAACTGACAAGTTAATGGAGGGTAACCAGCTTGCTGAAAGTTAGCATATGCATTATAAAATCCAATAATAGCACCCAGTGAATAATTATCAAAATTATTATTGTAAAACTTTTTAGCCGAACCATCATTATCTTCTAAATAAAATGGTGCATTTAACCATGGTCCTAAGTTTTTTGCAACACCATAAACATTATTTGTAATTGGATTACCTGTTGCATCATAATATGTAGCAGTAGCATTCTGATAATGCAACAATGTTGGTGTACCGCTATCATATGCTAGATTAGTAGGTCGATCATGATATATTATCCAAGCATCTGCATCATTTGAATTGCCTGAATATTGAAAATAATACGGATCTGTAGCAAAACCAGTTCCAGTGGTTGATAACTGAAATATACTCGCTCCCGTAGAGTTTTGGTAAAGTTGTTGAATTTCATAGGCATAATACAATCCGTTACATTTCCATGTATTTTGTAATAAAAAAGGATGATTATTAGGTGGCTCCATAATCACATCACCAATTTCACCTATATTATTTCTGTTTATATCATAGGCTTTTATGTCTAGCACATATTTATCATTATTATATATTGTGTCCTCTATTTTTAAATAATTAACACCATATAAACTCTCTTTTTTTATTGTTGTATAAGTAACATTGTTATTAGAGTCTATTATTTTTTCTTTAATATCTACTTTCCAATTGTCAATTAAATTGTTATTTAATACCATATTAAGCACTAAATAACCTTGTCCTTCTTTGGGTAACATTTTAATTATTGTTGTGTCGCCCTGTGCGTAGGCATTTAACATTGTAAATATGACCGCACTAAATAATAATATTTTTCTCATAATTTTATATATTTTGATTAATGTTCGCAATATATATATATATAAACAGCAAAGAAAAAAGTGATTTTTTTACTAATTTAGATTTATTCTAAATTGATATAACAAAAAAAAAGCGATAATCTAAATTATCGCTTTTTTATTAAATATTAATTGAATTTAAAGTTTTTTAGCGGTTTCTACTTCATGGAAGGCTTCAATTATATCTCCCACTTCAATATTGTTATATTTTTCAATATTCAATCCACATTCATAACCTTTTTTCACTTCTTTTACGTCATCTTTAAAGCGTTTTAATGAACCAAGTTTTCCTGTGTAAACCACAATTCCATCTCTAATTAATCTAACTTGAGCATTTCTTGTAATTGTTCCATCTGTAACAAAGCAACCTGCAATGGTTCCTACTTTAGTTATTTTAAAGGTTTCTCTTACCTCAGCAGTTCCTAAAATTTCTTCTTTAATCTCTGGAGATAACATTCCCTCCATGGCTTCTTTAATTTCGTCAATGGCTTGATAAATAATAGAATACAATCTAATATCTACTCCTTCTTGTTCAGCTAATTTACGAGCTTGAACAGACGGTCTTACTTGGAAACCAACAATAATGGCATCAGAGGCGGTCGCTAAAGTGACATCCGTTTCGGAAATTTGACCCACTGCTTTATGAATAACATTAACTTGAATTTCTTCAGTAGATAATTTTAATAAAGAATCTGCCAATGCTTCAATAGATCCATCCACATCACCTTTAACAATTACATTAAGTTCTTTAAAGTCTCCTATTGCTAAACGTCTTCCAATTTCATCTAAAGTAATGTGTTTTTGAGTTCTTAAACTTTGTTCACGTCTTAATTGTTCACGTTTAACAGCAATAGCTTTAGCTTCTTTTTCATCAGCCACCACATTAAATTTATCTCCAGCAGATGGCGCACCATTAAATCCTAAAATAGACACTGGAATAGAAGGTCCCGCTTCTTTAACACGTTGTCCTTTATCATTTTCCATGGCTTTAACTTTACCAGAGTAATGACCAGCAACTATTGGGTCTCCAACTTTTAATGTTCCTGCCGAAACTAATAAAGTAGTTACATAACCTTTTCCTTTATCAAGGGTAGCTTCAACAACAGTACCAACGGCTTTTTTGTTAGGATTAGCTTTTAAGTCAAGCATTTCTGCTTCAAGTACAATTTTTTCTAATAATTCATCAATACCAATTCCTTTTTTAGCTGAAATTTCTTGAGATTGATATTTACCACCCCAGTCCTCAACTAAAATGTTCATTTGAGACAATTGCTCTTTAATTTTATCAGGATTAGCACCTGGTTTATCAATTTTATTAATTGCAAAAATCATTGGTACACCTGCTGCTTGTGCGTGAGAGATAGCTTCTTTAGTTTGAGGCATAACACCATCATCAGCGGCAACAATAATTATGGCAACATCTGTAACTTGCGCTCCACGAGCACGCATAGCGGTAAATGCCTCATGTCCGGGAGTATCAAGGAATGTTATTTGGTGCCCATCTTCTAGTTTTACTGAGTAAGCTCCAATGTGCTGAGTAATTCCACCTGCTTCACCTTCTGCAACCACTTCTTTTCTAATATAATCAAGTAAAGAGGTTTTACCATGGTCAACATGTCCCATTACAGTAACAATTGGTGCTCTTGGTAATAAATCTTCTTCTTTGTCTTCTTCTTCAATAATAGATTCTTGAACTTCAGCCGAAATAAATTCAGTTTCATATCCAAAATCACTGGCTACTAATTGAATGGTTTCAGCATCTAACCTTTGGTTAATTGAGGCAAATATTCCTAGCCCCATACATTTTCCAATAACATCTGTTGCGGACACATTCATCATTGATGCTAATTCAGATACGGTTACAAATTCAGAAAGTTTTAGAATGCTTTTTTCAAGTTCTGCTTGTTCTAATTCTTCCTCTCTTTTTTGAGCAACGGCATCTCTTTTTTCTCTACGGAATTTTGCCCCTTTATTTTTTCCTTTACCTTGTAACCTAGCAAGAGTTTCTTTAATTTCTTTTTGGATTTCCTCCTCAGTTGGAGCAACTTTTTCTACCTTTTTCTTTTTCTTACCAAATTTTTTCTTTTTTGCATCTTGTGCCGCTAATTTAGTAGGATCAACTTTTTTAATTCTTTTTCGTTTCTTACGTCTTTCGGCATAAGATTCTTTTTTAGGTTTTTCTTTTTTAGTAGGAAGAACAATTTTTCCAACCACTTTAGGACCAGTTAACTCTTCTGATTTTGCCTTAATGGTTTCAATCACCTTTGGCTTTTCTTCTTTAGGAGTTTCTTGTTTAATAACAGTATCTTCTTTTTTAGCTAAAGGTTTTTTCTCAACTTTTTTGGCAGGTTGTTTAGTTTTAGATGTTTCCTTTTTAGCTTTCTTTTTTCTATCTGGTCTAGTTTTTTGATTGATGCTATCTAAATCAATTTTTCCAACAACAGCTACTTTTACATCACCATCACCAATAATTTCTTTAGTGTTTTCCTCAACCTTTTCTTCTTTAGATGTTTCATCTTCTTTTTCAACAGGAGTTTCTTTAACCTCTACTTTGGTTTCCTTTTTTTCAATAGGTGATTTTTTCTTAAAATCTTCAATTGAAAAATTGTCTTCAACTTCTTCTTCAACAACTTTTTCTTGTTGTTTTACATCCTTTAACGAAATTGATTCTCTTTTTTCTCTAGAAATGGTTACTTTCTTAGATTTTTCTTTTGCTAATTTATCATCAGCATACTCTTCTTGAAGAGCGTCAAGAATTTCGCCCTCAATTTTAGTATTTGGTTTAGAATCAATTTCGAAACCTTTGGTTGCTAAAAAGTCAACAATGGTAGAAATACTAACATTATATTCTTTTGCAACTTTATTTAATCTTTTCGCTTTACCTGCCATAGTAATTTATAAGCTCTTATTATTTTTGAGGTAAATATAAGGTTTTACCTAATACCTTTTGTTGTTTATTGATGATATTGTTAACAATCTTAGTTTTCTTCAAACTCAGATTTTAATACATTAACCACATCTTCAACTGTTTCTAATTCTAAATCAGTACGTTTAACTAAATCATCAACATCCATATCTAATACAGATTTTGCTGTGTCTAATCCAATAGATTTTAATTCATCAATAATCCATCCTTCAATTTCATCTGAAAATTCAGTTAAATCTACATCATCAATATCTTCTGCTCCTTCTCTATATACATCAATTTCGTAACCTGTTAATTGTCCAGCTAAACGGATATTAAACCCTCCTTTACCAATTGCTAAAGACACTTGGTCTGGTTTTAAATACACATCAGCCCTTCTTTCATCCTCATCTAATTCAATAGATGACACTTTAGCTGGAGACAAGGCACGTTGAATATATAATTTTTCGTTATTAGTGTAGTTAATAACGTCAATGTTTTCATTTTTAAGCTCTCTAACTATACCGTGAATTCTAGCCCCTTTCATACCAACACAAGCCCCAACAGGGTCAATTCTGTCGTCATAAGATTCAACGGCAACTTTAGCTCTTTCGCCAGGAATACGTACAATCTTTTTAATGGTAATTAAGCCATCAAATACTTCAGGTACTTCTAACTCAAACAATCTTTCTAAAAACTCAGGAGCTGTTCTTGATAAAATAATTACTGGGTTATTGTTTCTTAAATCAACTTTAGCAACAACTGCTCTAATATTTTCACCTTTTTTAAAGTAATCAGAAGGAATTTGTTCTGATTTAGGTAAAATTAACTCATTTCCTTCATCATCCAAAACAAGTACCTCTCTTTTCCACACTTGATATACCTCTCCAGTAACAATATCACCAATTCTTTCTTTATATATTTTATAAATATGATCTTTTTCAAGCTCTAGTATTCTAGAGATTAAATTTTGTCTTAAAGACAACACGTTTCTTCTACCAAAATCATCTAATTTTAGTTCTTCTGCTACTTCTTCACCTACTTCAAAATCTGGTTCAATTTTAATAGCTTCCGACAAAGCAATTTCCAAATTTTCGTCTTCTACCTCACCGTCAGGTACAATTTCTCTATTTACCCAAATCTCTAAATCTCCTTTGTCTGGGTTAATAATGATATCTATGTGGTCATCTGTTCCGTATTTCTTTTTTAACATTGATCTAAACACATCTTCTAGGATGTTCATCATTGTTTCACGGTCAACATTTTTGAATTCTTTAAATTCCGAAAACGACTCTATTAATTCTTGCGTATTCATATTTATTTATATTAAAACGTAATTATAAGTTTAGTTTCTTTTATTTCACTCATAGGTATGGTTATATCCTCCTCTACCCATTCTTTTTTCTTTCTACCTTCAATTCTTTTTTTCTCTTTAGTGGTTACTACAATTTCATCCTCAGTAACTGTTTTTAAAACCCCTTCTGTTTTTCCAATATCTGCAGTTTTTACCTGAACGTTTTTACCTACGTTTTTTTGATATTGTTTAAACACTCTAAATGGTTTGTCTAATCCTGCAGATGCTACCTCTAAAGAAAAATCTTGTACTTCACGGTCTAAATTATGTTCTATATTTCTACTTACCGCTACACAATCTTTAATAGATACACCGCCTGACATTGAATCCAACTCAACCAAAATCTGATTGGATGAGCTAATTTTAATGTCCACGATATACACATCAAGATTTCTCTCTTCAATTCTATCGTTTGCAAGTTGTTCTACTAATTGTTTTGTTATCATTTTTAAGTACAAAAAGAGGGGACAACCTGTCCCCTCATTGATAATTTTTTTAAATTATGGTGCAAATATAGTGCTTTTTTATTTATTTACAAGAGTTTGAGACAAAAAAGTTGATTATTAGCCGACTTTTAAATATTCATCTCATTAAACTTTACTATCTTTGTGGGAGAATGTTAAGCAATAAACAAAACATAAGACAGCTATCATTAACTGAATTAACTAGCGTTTTAGAGTCAATTGGGGAGAAAAAATTTAGAGCCAAACAGGTGTATGAATGGCTATGGAAAAAAGGCGTTAGAGATTTTGATCAGATGCATAATATTTCAAAAAAAACCATAAATTTTATAAAAGACACCTATTTTTTAGATGTTTTGTCTGTGTCTGACCAACAAAAGTCTAATGATGGGACAATTAAAGTGGCTTTTACCTCTTATGATGGTCACATTACTGAGGGGGTTTTAATTCCAACTGAAAACAGAGTAACAGCTTGTATTTCTTCTCAGGTTGGTTGTAGTTTAGCATGTAAGTTTTGTGCTACTGGCAGATTAAAATTAATGCGAAATTTATCTCAAGGAGAAATTTTTGATCAAGTATTGCTGCTGACTGAATTATCTGAAAAAAACTATGGGCAAAAACTAACCAACATTGTGTTTATGGGGATGGGAGAGCCTTTGTTAAATTATAAAAATGTAATTGAAGGATCAAATAAAATTACGTCACCCAATGGCTTAAACATTTCACCCCGCAGAATTACTTTGTCAACAGCAGGCATTGCTAAAATGATTACCAAACTAGGAGATGATGAGGTTAAGTTTAACTTGGCGTTATCTTTACATGCGGCTAATGACAAAAAGCGTAGTGAAATAATGGAAATTAATGATACTAATAATTTAGACGTGTTGGCAGAATCATTAATTTATTTTTATCACAAAACTAACTCAAGGGTTACTTTTGAATATATCATTTTTAAAGATTTTAATGACTCTTTAAAAGATGCTAGAGAATTAGCTGATTTTTGCAAAAATTTACCTGTTAAAATTAATATTATTGAATACAATCCTATTGATAATGGGCAATATCAACAAGCCGATCCTAAAAAAGTGGATGCTTTTGCCTCTTTTTTAGAATCTTTAAACTTAATTGTTCATGTAAGACGCAGTAGAGGTAAAGATATTGATGCCGCTTGTGGGCAATTAGCCAACAAAAATAAAGCAGTTAAATTAAAAGACAGGATCTTAAAATAAGATATGAAAAATAAACTATTAATAGCATTGATATTATTTACTGTTCAAGTAACTGCCCAAATTGACAAAGTAGTTTATGGCAAAGAATATGTCAATAATAAAAAGGATGCGTTTAATGGGTTTATTGGCGAAAATAATTTAGCTTTGTTTAGTGTTGATTATTCAAATATTAATAATAAAAAATACGATTTAATAATTAATAAATATTACAAAGCAGATTTGTCTTTGGTTGACTCAAAAAACATTTATTCTAACCCGTTAGATGGATTTGTTAATTCGCCTGTTGAAATTTTTTATGTAAAAGAACAATTTTATTTGTTCTCAAAACTAATAAATAAAAAAGACAGTAAAACGTTTGTTGGATTAAGCATTTTTAACGAAAATGCTGTTCAGCAATCTTTTGAAATTATAGATACCATTGAGCAAAATGATCAAACTAAAATTAGCATTCAACAAGCTGAAGATAAAGAGTCTTTTGTTTTAATTCAAAACCACACCCACAAAGTGGCTAACCGTCAGGTGTTTGAAATAAAAACGTTTAATTTGTTAGGAGAGTTAATGTGGAAAAAAGATTTATTATCAACCAACTCAGTGCATCAAGTTAATATAGAAAAAGTAATATTTACTGCCAATGAATTGTTTATTTTATGTAATTATGGGATGACTGTCAACCAATTTAATTCTTCTACCACTGTGTTGTCAAATAAATATACGTTGTGGGTGTATAACAAAGAGTTAAATTTTATGAAAGAAGTAGAGTTAAGACTCAAACTTAAATGGATTAATGGTGTGTCTATTGCTTTAAATTTTAATAAAGAATTAATCATTAGTGGCTTTGTTAATACCTCAAGAGATTTTGGTATAAATGCTGTTTTTAATGTGATTTTAAATCAAAAATATGAGGTGAGTGCTACTAATTATTATCCGTTGACAAAAAACAATTTTCAAAAATTTTTAAACACAAAAAATATAAACAAAATAAATTATTTGCCTAACTTTTACTTACGTAAGTTAATGGTAATGGCTGATGGTTCTTTTTATTTATTAGGAGAAAATTACCATAAATATATTGAACGGAATTATGACCCTAGAACCAATATTACCACCACTACCGAACATTTTATTTATGGAGACATTATAGTTTGTTATTTTGACAACACCGCCAAACTTAAATGGATTGACAATGTACCTAAATCTCAAAATTCTATTAATGATTTTGGTATGTTTTCTTCTTTTACGTGGATAAATCTTAAAGATAAACTGGTTTTGTTTTATAATGATAGCGAAAAGAATTTAGATATTGCAGTAAGTGATTATTTCAACCAAAAAGAATTATTTAATTACAGACGAAATATGCACACTTACGTGCTAATAGATAATGAGGGAATTAAGAAAAGAGGTAAGTTAAATCAAGAAAAAACGGGGTATTTACTTTATTCTAAACGCTCTTTTCCTATTAACAACCATACTATGTATTTATTTGCTAATTTTGGTAGAAGATCAAAAATTATTAGTGTTTCTTTTAAATAATTACGTAAAGTTGTTATATTTGCCTAAAAAATCTAAATAAAATGAGCGATCACAAAAAAAAATACGTGTATTTTGATGATACTTTACAAGTGTTAGGTCCAGTTGTAGTAATCGGTTTATTAGCCGTTATTTTTGGGTTGGTTTTTTTAGGATAACCTTTACTTAACATAAAATTAATTAAATGAAGACTCAAACTCTTGTTGGGTCTTTTTATTTTTGCAATTATGCCGTTTAATTCTTTGTTTTCATGGATTATAAAAAAAAGAATTCATCAAATTGAATTGTTTAAAAAATATCCTGTTGAAGTACAAAATGAATTATTAATTGAATTGCTTAATCAAGCAAAAAATACAGAATTTGGTAAACAACACAGTTTTAAACTGATTAACAATTACCAAAAATTTAAACAGAATGTTCCTTTAAGTGATTATGATACCTTAAAGCCTTATGTTGATAGGTTATTTAAAAACGAACAAAACCTATTATGGCCTACAGATATTAAATGGTTTGCAAAATCATCAGGAACTGTAAGTACTAAAAGTAAATTTATTCCTGTTTCAAAAGAAAGTTTACAAGATTGTCATTACAAAGGAGGAAAGGACCTACTAAGTTTATACTATAACCAAATACCCGACAGAAAACTATATAAAGGCAAGCACTTAATTTTAGGAGGGTCTGCAGAAATTAATTACTTTAATGCCAACTCATATTTTGGAGATTTATCTGCCATTATTTTAAAAAATATGCCTTGGTGGGCAGAGTTAAGAAGAACCCCTGCAAAAGAAATTGCTTTAATGAGTGAATGGGAAGAAAAAATAGAAAAGCTTGCCCACTCAACCATTAATGAAGATGTATATATTTTAGCAGGAGTACCCTCTTGGACGCTTGTTTTATGTAATCGTATTTTAGAAATTACAGGTAAAACTCATTTAAGAGAAGTCTGGCCAAATTTAGAACTATTTATGCACGGTGGTGTTAGTTTTGAACCTTATAAAGAAGAATTTAAAAAACTCATTCCTTTTGACGATATGAATTATGTAGAAACCTACAATGCTTCTGAAGGTTTTTTTGGTATTCAAGATGATTTTTCAATTAACGAGCTTTTATTAATGTTAGATTATGGCATTTTTTATGAGTTTATACCAATGGATAAATTTGAGGGGATAAACTCTAAAACAGTTTTATCTTTAAATGATGTAAAATTAAACACCAATTATGCATTGGTTATATCTACCAATGCAGGTTTATGGCGTTATATTATTGGAGACACCATTAAATTTACATCTAAAACCCCTTTCAGATTTAAAATTACTGGTAGAACAAAAAGTTATATTAATGCCTTTGGTGAAGAGTTAATTGTAGAAAATGCTGAGAAAGCCATTTCAAAAGCTTGTCAACAAACTTCCTCTCAAATAAAAGAATATACCGTTGCTCCTATTTATATGAATAATAAGCAGCAAGGCGGACACCAATGGTTAGTTGAATTTATTAATCCACCAAAAAACATACAAACATTTACTCAAATATTAGACAATACTTTAAAAAGTATTAACACAGATTATGAGGCAAAAAGAACAGGTGATATATCTATGCTTGAACCAAAAGTAGAACTCCTTCCAAAAGGTGCTTTTGAAAAATGGCTCAAACAAAAAGGTAAACTTGGAGGACAAAATAAAATACCTAGATTAAAAAACGACCGCTCTATAGTTGATGAATTGTTAGCATAAAATAACAAAAAA